>CAWVZF010000077.1:0-9869 GCA_963934665.1 uncultured bacterium
CTACGGCGCCAGTTTTCTTTCTCCTCGACGGAGATCTCAAGGCTGGAAGCGTCTACGCTCATAGGTCCTTACGGTAAATTCATTAGGTGGCAGAGTGCGAAAGGGGGGACTCGAACCCCCACGGCCTAAGGCCACGGGATCCTAAATCCCGCGCGTCTGCCAATTCCGCCACTTTCGCAGGCGAAAAAGAAGATAAAACCGGTGCTTAGAATCGTTCAACGGAAGGGCTTTCGTCTTAGACGATAAAGGGTTCACATAAAGCAAAGAGTGCGGACGCTTCTGGCGGCCGCACTCTTTGCTTTGGTAATTCTTCAATTAGGCATGCGAACATTGACCACACGTCCCGTTCCGTCCCGGCTCTCAAAGTGGAGTGAGACGATTTCACCCCCTTCGACCGCATCGAGTGTGTCGCGCACATCTTCAGGCATAGCGATGTCTGTATCGTTCACCCGAATCAACTTGCTACCCACATGTTGTCCTACCCCTCTCCGCTGAGCCGGGCTTCCTCGTGTAACCTGAGTTAGCACGACACCTCCGGCTTCAGGGAACCTTAATTCAGCCGCAAGTTCCTGATCGAGTTCTTCCACATTAATACCCAGGCGTTCTTCTGAGTGGACGGTCCGTTCTGAAACACTCGCGGGCGAATTATTGATGGGAGCCTCATCAAGTTGGATGACCACATCTCTGGGACTGCCATCCCGATAAACAGTGAGGCTGACTCGGTCACCAGGACGGTGTTGAGCAATTTTTGCCTGCAGCTCTGCGACGTAACCGACTGATGTACCATCCAGGGCTACGATCACATCTTGGGACTCGAGATTTCCACTAGCTGGCCCTTCCGGGTCCACCCCCTGAACTAGGATTCCGGAGACGGAAGGCAGTCCGTACACCTCAGCGTCTTCTGCTGTGGCTGTGATAATTTCCACGCCGATTCTTGGTCGCTTCACATAACCATATTCAACCAGATCTTCCATCACACGGCGTGCAAGATTGATCGGGATGGCGAATCCGTAGCCTTGGTAGGCTCCAGTTGTAGAGGCGATTGCGGAATTGATGCCGACTGCTTGGCCGCTGAGGCTTACCATCGGTCCACCCGAATTTCCTGGGTTGATAACCGCGTCAGTTTGAAGGAAGTCTTCAATCGCCCATCGGGAAGCTTGATCGCCGAATCTCGGGTCGGAGCGCAGTTCGTTCTGAAGGAGTTGCAGTGGTCGGCCACGTGCGCTGATGATCCCAGCTGTGACAGTGAAATCAAGAGACGCAGAATTACCGAATCCAGGGTTACCAATTGCGAGGATCCACTCTCCGACCTTTACGTTGTCAGAATTACCAAATGCAAGTGCTGGAAGAGATTCCCCGGCATTGATTTTTATAACAGCTACATCAGTGAAAGGGTCAGTTCCAATAATTTCTGCATCGAAGTAACGTCGGTCAGGGAAGTAGACCTTAACCTCGTCCGCTCCTTCGACGACGTGGTTGTTGGTAAGGATGTATCCGTCTGCAGAGACCACAAATCCACTGCCTCCTGCGATTTGCCCCTGCGATGGAGGTTGGTTTTGCCCTTCTGGCGCATCAAAGAAGCGGCGGAATGCATCAGGAACTTCCTGGTTAGTAGCCGTCACAGGCCTACGAGCTTCTATCCGTACCACTGCTGGTGTAACCGCATCCGCAAGATTTGTGAATGCTTGGCTGAGATCTAGTGCCGGCTTAACTGCTTCCGGGGATACCTGCGCTGTCTCTTCAATGAGGGGCATCGCATATGACTTACTCGTCCACCCGAGCCCACTGGTAATCAAGAGTCCGAATACAAAGGCGCCAGCGCTATAAAGCACCACCTTAATCTTCGCACGAAGGGGGTCGTACATCTTAGCTCCTTCCTAAATCAATTCTCAGTGTTACGAAGGCCCACTTAAGCAAACCAGATGGCATACCTACACATAAAGACCCTAGGTAGATCCAATTTCCAGAACCTTTTAGGATCTCCTCGGGAAATATTGAACTCTCTAGTTCCGCTAGCTCCTTACCCCTAAGGCTTTATGGATTCTATAGAAGGTATAGTGGCTTAGTCCTCGTCATCCACGATTTCATAATCAGCTTCGATCACATCTTCATCAGTACCAGCCTCGGTTTCGCCTGTACTTCCTTCCTCTGGATTTGCTTCATCAGTACCAGCCTCGGAAGCTTGAGCTTGATACATCTCTTGCCCAGCTGTGCTGAATGCCTGCATCAGCTCATCCCGTGCAGCGCTAAGTGTGTCAGTATTCTCTCCCTTGAGCGCTTCCTTGGCCTGCTCAAGTGCTGACTCAAGACGATTTTTCGTAGCCTCCTCCACCTTGTCGCCCCACTCACCCGTATCCTTTTCGACCTGGTAGACTAGGGAGTCCAGCTGATTACGAGCTTCCACTTTTTCTCGATTCTCTTCGTCTTCGGAAGCATGTGCCTCAGCATCCTGAACCATCCGGTCAATTTCGGTATCAGATAGCCCACTCGACGCTTCAATCCGTATTTCCTGTTCTTTCCCAGTAGCACGATCCTTAGCGGATACGTTCAGGATCCCATTCGCATCAATGTCAAAGGTGACCTCGACTTGAGGTGTCCCTCTTGGTGCTGGTGGGATACCGGCAAGTTGGAATTTGCCGATCGTTTTATTGTCGATAGCCATTTTCCGCTCACCTTGGAGCACATGGATCTCGACTGTTGTCTGATTATCATCTGCAGTAGAGAAGACTTCCGCTTTCTTCGTTGGAATAGTGGTGTTTCGCTCAATGAGGGTTGTTCGGATCCCTCCGAGCGTCTCAATACCCAGAGACAGTGGCGTGACATCGAGCAACAGGACGTCTGTGACTTCCCCAGCAAGTATGCCACCCTGGATCGCGGCACCCACTGCTACAACCTCGTCCGGGTTTACACCCCGGTGGGGTTCCTTCCCAAAGAAGTCCTTAACAATTTCCTGGACCTTCGGGATACGGGTTGATCCTCCGACGAGAATCACTTCATCGATGTCGTTTGTTGTCAGACCAGCATCCGCTAACGCCTTCTTCATCGGCTCAATCGTGCGTTGGTTAAGATCCTCGACGAGCTGCTCAAACTTAGCTCTTGAGAGCGTATAGTTTAGGTGCTTAGGACCGTCTTGGGTTGCTGTGATGAAAGGGAGATTGATGTCTGACGACATAGTCGTTGAGAGTTCCATTTTCGCTTTCTCTCCGGCTTCTTTAAGCCGTTGAAGCGCCATTGGATCTTGAGACAAGTCGATGCCCTGATCACGCTTGAACTCATCCACGAGCCAGGTGATGATTCTCTGGTCGTAATCATCACCCCCTAGGTGAGTATCACCATTTGTCGACTTAACTTCGAATACTCCGTCACCCAACTCTAAGATCGAGATATCATAAGTACCCCCACCCAGGTCAAAGACGGCAATTTTCTCTTCAGATTGCCTCTCCAAACCGTACGCTAAGGCAGCAGCGGTTGGCTCATTAACAATTCGAAGCACTTCAAGGCCAGCGATCTTCCCGGCGTCTTTCGTGGCTTGCCTTTGATCATCATTGAAGTATGCAGGGACGGTCACGACGGCTTGGTTTACCTTGGTTCCTAGGTAGTCCTCAGCGGTCTGTCGCATCTTTTGAAGGATAATGACACTGATTTCAGGTGGGCTGAAAGCCTTATTTTCTGCATTCGGGACCGTGACTTGTACCCTACCGCTAGAGTCAGGACCAACCTTGTAAGGAACGAGTTTCTCTTCCTCAGAGACCTCGACATGTTTTCGGCCCATGAACCGCTTAATGGAAAAGATCGTGTTTTCAGGATTTGTTATTGCCTGGCGTCGTGCTACCTGACCTACCAAGCGCTCACCCTCTTTCGTAAATGCCACCACCGATGGGGTTGTACGCCCACCTTCTGAGTTCGGGATTACGACCGGCTCACCACCCTCCATAACCGCGACGACAGAATTGGTTGTACCTAGATCAATCCCAATAACTTTGCTCATGTTCTCCTCAATATTCGCTGTTAGGCGTTCTTCTATCTCAGGTCTGTTAGTGCAATAGCTATGCCGTAAAACTCTAGTAATTACACGCCGCTTTGGCCGGGTTTATGGTAGATAACTGCCATAATGGCACCCTTGTTGTCGTCCGGCATGATTAGAACTGGGAAGGAGCTGCTGTGCGAGATCGTGTGATGGAAGACCATTATCTCTCTCTTAGTTGTTGTTGGTTCTGTGCTGTTCCAATGATATTGGGTCGGGTTGCCGCTTATCTGAGGAGATGATTACCCGAATGAAGGCACCAGGGCCAACCGTTGTCGTCCTATGGGTAACAGCAGTGACTCTGATTTTAGCAGGTGCGTGCCAAAGTATGGGCGCTGAGATTGCTCCCTATCCTTCTTCAGTGATGCAGCAAGCTCCCCAGGCCGTGAACCAGATTTCTGTTCCGGAGGGATCTCTCAGCTTGCCCTTAGTAGAACGCCTGCGGTCAATCCTAGGCCTCGCCCTCCTTATAGCTATTGCCTGGGGGTTGAGTGTTGACCGAAAGAATGTGGCTTGGCGAATCGTGATATGGGGTGTTTCTCTCCAGATTTTGTTTGCGTTCTTCATCTTAAGAACGTCTGTCGGGGCTGATTTGTTTGCTGTGATTAATAGCGTAATGGTTGCGCTTCTCAGTTTCACTGTAGATGGCGCCAGTTTTATTTTCGGGAACTTAGTGTACGAAAACGTGCCGGTGGGGGTTGGGACTGTGGGGCAGGGTGAGTTCTCGGAGATGCCCGGTCAGGTAGCAAACACCGGGGCTTTTTTCGCATTCAATGTCTTGCCCACTATCATCTTTTTCTCATCTCTGATGACGGTCCTCTATCATCTTGGCATCATGCAACTAGCCGTGAGAGGCATAGCATTTGTGATGCAGCGTACTATGGGGACTTCCGGTGCCGAAACTATGTGCGCAGCCGGAAACATCTTCGTAGGTCAGACTGAGGCACCTCTCCTTATCAAGCCGTTCGTCGAGAAGATGACGATGTCGGAGCTTATGGTTGTCATGACTGGCGGTTTTGCCACAGTAGCAGGAGGTGTGCTTGCTGCGTATGTGGGCCTTCTCATGGCTTACTTTCCGGATATTGCCGGACATCTTATCGCTGCGTCAGTCATGTCCGCACCAGCTGCATTGGTCGTTGCCAAGCTGATGTATCCGGAGGATGGTAAGCCGGAGTCATCTGAGAATCTTGAAGTTAGCATCGAATCTTCGGACGTGAATGTGATTGATGCCGCAGCGCGAGGAGCGTCGGAGGGACTCTTCATGGCGCTGAATGTTGGAGCAATGCTGCTTGCATTCATTGCCCTTGTCGCTCTTGCGAACGGTGTGGTGGGCTGGGCTGGTGGTCTTGCAGGACTCGATGGTCTTTCGATCGAGGGAATGCTAGGGTGGCTTCTATCTCCACTCGCGTGGCTTATGGGAGTAAGCTGGGCTGACGCTCCTACGGTCGGATCTTTGATTGGTGCAAAAACCGTTTTGAATGAGTTCTACGCATACCTGCAATTGGCAGCGACACTGGGTAGCGAAAATAGTCTTCAACCCCGGTCGATTATCATCACTACTTATGCGTTATCGGGCTTCGCAAATTTCATGTCAATTGGAGTTCAATTAGGAGGGATTGGTGGTATTGCTCCTTCGCGGAGGCATGATTTAGCCCGATTGGGCTTGCGCGCGATGATTGCCGGATCGATTGCTGCGTTTATGACAGCTACGGTCGCAGGGATGATTCTCTGAATCAGGTACCCAAGCAATCTTATTTCTGGCATTAGTGCCAGACTTCAATTGGCATCCGCGGAATGATTCACGGGAGCTGTACCCCTACCGAGCTGAGGTGCAGTTCGAATTGCTCGGACAACAAATTGGATCGCTTGGTTAACAGCATCGCCGAGGTCTTCACCGTGAGCGAGCCCCGCGGTGATTGCAGCAGAGAGCGTGCAGCCGGTCCCATGAGTTCGTGTCGTGTTAATCTTCGGCCGTTGCCAGATGCGCTCTTCCGATCCATCCCAGAGAATATCTATAGCATCTCCTTCAAGGTGTCCTCCCTTGATGAGTGCGGCCCCCGCACCACGCTCCACTAAGTTTCGACTTGCGGCTTGAAGATCCTTGAGCGAGTGCAGCGGCTGGCCTACCAAGAGGGCAGCCTCATGGAGGTTTGGAGTGATTAGCGTTGTGAGAGGAAGGAGCTCTGTCAAAAGTGACTTCTCTGCACCGGAATCCAAGAGTCTGTCTCCGCTCGTAGCGACCATCACGGGATCCATGACATATCGGTTGAGCCTATGTTCACGTATCGCCGCAGCAACTTCGCATACAAGTCCTTCATTCATGAGCATACCGGTCTTCAAAGCATTAGGACGGAGGTCAGTCGCGACCGCATCTATTTGGGCTCGTACCATTGCTATGGGCACAGCATGAATGGAGCTGACACCAACAGTGTTTTGGGCTGTTATAGCAGTGACAGCGCTCGTACCGTATACCTCAAAAGCAGAAAACGTTTTGAGATCGGCTTGAATACCGGCACCACCACCGCTGTCACTTCCAGCGATCGTGAGTGCGATAGGAGGAGCTAAGTGCGTCATCAGGAAAATGGGTGTTCAGTTGAAGTTCAAGCTTATAAAAAATGGTGGGACTAGTGGATCTGAGCCAGCAGAAGCGTCGACTCTTAGGTCGCTTACGAACTGGGAAGTCGAGGAAAAAGGAAGGGCTCGTCCTCGTCGAGGGTGTGCGGGCTGTGAAGGAAGCCATCGATGCCGGGGCAGAAGTCCGGTTTGTGGTGGCATCAGAAAAGGTTGAATCCACAACTGCAGGACTTGACCTAGTGGAGCATATCATAAGGGAGAGTCTGGATATTACGACTATTAGTGAGAAAGAATTAGCAGCCCTGGCGGATACGAAGCATCCCCAGGGTATCCTAATGGTCTGTGAAGAACAGCAAGTAGAGCTTCGGGATATCCTCCGAATCGGTGGCTGTTATCTGGTACTTGATGGCGTTCAAGACCCAGGGAATGTAGGGACGTTGATCCGGGCAGCTGCAGCATTCCCCGTTGACGCGGTCATCACATTGGACGGGACAGCGGATACATGGGCTCCGAAGACTGTACGTGCATCAGCGGGTTCGGTTTTCTGGCTGTCGGTTGCTCGTGCTGGGGCTGAGGAGGCTATTCGTGAGATAACCAAAGCAGGAGTGCCGATTTGGGTAGCGGATCCAGGAGCGCCAAGTCTTAAGGCGAAACCTGACGATAGAGGGTTTGCATTGGTTTTAGCTAATGAAGGGGCGGGTCCTCGCCAGGCTGTATTGGATGCCGCCGAACATACGGTAAGGGTGCCAATTTCAGGACAAGTCGATTCCCTCAATGTTGCGGTTGCAGGTGCGATCCTTCTCTACGAATTGACCAAGACGGAGGACTAGTGGACGAGGCTTGGCTGATCCCAGGCCTCGCCGGCCTTAGTGGTCTTGCTGTCGGGTGGCTTTTGAATATCTGCTCAACTAGGTGGCCTATAGATCTGTCTATCATATCTCCGGGTTCCCGGTGTTCAGAATGCTCCAATACCATCAAATGGTATGACAACATACCTGTTCTGAGTTGGCTGATCTTATCTGGGAAGTGCCGCTACTGCTCAATGCTGATTCCCCTCCAATATCCAGTCGTTGAGCTGACATCCGGACTGTTGTGCGCAGGGATATTTATGATCCATGGTCTCAGTTGGGAGGCACTAAGAGGGAGCATATTTTTGTGTCTGCTTCTAGGAATATCGATCTCTGATGCACGCTTTTATATCATCCCGGACGAGTTTTCACTGGGAGGAACAATACTTGGTCTTATGATGTCGTTTTTGCCGGGCGGCATAGGTTGGGCTAATGCATTAGGAGGAGCGCTAGTCGGCTACATCTTCCTCTGGTTCATCGCTGAAGCCGGTACGCGCATTATAGAGAAAATCTCGCCCGGACGACTAGAAGAAGCCGGTTTGGATAAGGCGATGGGAGGTGGGGATATCAAGATGATGATGATGGTGGGCTCATTTGTCGGTATCTCAGGGGTAGCTCAGACCGCTTTCCTGGGGTCTTTGGGTGGGTTAGTCGTATATGGTCCAATAGCGACACTGTATAAACGGCTTATCCCATTCGGAGTATTCCTCGCCGTTGCTGGTGCTATCACATATCTCTGGGGTGATGCAATGATGGACTGGTACCTTACTCACATCATGGGTTTTGCAGCCTAGAGAACACTCGTAATCAAGGGTCTGAACAATCCCGCTGATAGCCGCAACTGAGACAGATCAACTTACAGTGCCGTTCAATCATTTGTGCACCGCACAGGTCACATAAAGGCGAAGATCCTTCGTCCGTAGACGAACTCACCTGAGCTTTCCCACGGACCCCACGTTCCGGATCATTTCGACTGCTCCCCGGTTTATTGCGCAGAGTCAATCTTTCTCGGGTATCCCAATACCGGCGTCGCGGTATTCTCGTGAAAGGGTGACATAGTGCTCTCCGCCCCCTTCGATCCAGGAAGCGGCATTACCCTCTAACGTTTTCTTTACTTGTCCGGGGATGCCAGCGACCAAGCTTCGGTCCGGGATCTTAGAACCCTCCAGAATGACCGTATTTGCCGCCAAGAGGCATTCGCGACCGACTACTGCATTCTGCAGAATAACCGCGTTCATACCCACCAAGGTTCGGTCTCCGATTGTGCAACTCTCGAACTTGGCTCCGTGGCCTACTGTTACATCTTCTCCAATCACTGTTGGTCCCCACGTCCCCACGTGGACGACGCAGTTGTCCTGCACACTGGTCCGTGGTCCGATGACAATTCCATAATCGGGATTGTCACCTCTTAATACTGCTCCAAACCATACGCTTGCGTCAGCACCCACGGTTACGTCTCCGATAAGCACAGATGTCGGTGCGAGAAATGCGCTGGAGTGGATTCTTGGCTTCTTCCCCCTGAACGGGATGACGATGGCCATCAGTTGTTATCAGATGTCTGGAGACCGGTCAGTCGCGTTACTTGTGCTCTAATAACCTGAGTCTCAGTTGCCTGCATGATTTCAATCCGGACATCATCACACACTAGCTCTTCACCCACGGAAGGCACTTGTCCTAACTCTTCAAGGATCAAACCGTTCAGTGATCGATGCTCCAGCTTCGGGAGGTTAACCCCAAGCACGTGATTGATGTCTCTGACATCAACTCCGGCGTCGCATTCAATCTGGTTACTGGAGACTCGGCGAATTTCCTCTTCCTCAACATCAGTTTCATCATGAATCTCCCCGACCAGCTCCTCAAGTACATCCTCTAAAGTTACAAGACCGTCTGTTCCCCCAAACTCGTCTGCAACGATGCCCATGTGGATGCGCTTTGCCTGAAAATCTCTCATCAGTTGGGCAAGGGATAGAGATCCAGGGACAAAAAAAGGAGTTCTTGAAATTTGGTGGAGCTTGAGGTCACGCATTCCCTGACTAATGCGTTCATAGGCTTCACGGACATAGAGGATACCTGTCACGTCATCGACTGAATCCTTGTACACGGGAACTCGGCTGTATGGGACATCCGGGAGCCCATCAATAATCTCAGAAAGGGTTAGATCTTCTTGCCAGGCGAAGATGTCGACTCGTGGAACCATCGCATCCCAAGCCGTTAACTCATCCAGCCGAAATGCGCGTTCTACGAGAAGGTTTTCTGACTCTTCGAGAACACCTTCTTCTTGACCGATTTCCTGAATTTCTCTGAGTTCTCGCTCCTCCACGCTCAATTCATCTTCGCTGTTCTTAACAAGTGCATCCTCTAACTTGGAAACCGGCCCCGATATCCATCGTGTCCATTGAGTCAGACTGAGTAGTCCTGACGCG
>CAWVZF010000078.1:0-9552 GCA_963934665.1 uncultured bacterium
CTCGACCTTTCCGATCCCGAAGACGAGAGAAGATTCCGTGAAGGTAAGCGGCGCCGGGAAGTGCGAGAGGAATTAGACAGGGAACTTGAGGCAGCAGAATGATACTTTGGGATTCTGAGCCTACCAGTTCACCACAAGACTGTGGGCCCTGCTTGCTTATCTAAGAACCAGCTAAAGAGCTAACGTCGCTCTACTACCATAGCAAAGCCCATACCGCCTGCGGCACAAGCAGTGATCAAGCCGAATTGGATATCGCGGCGGACCATTTCGTTTAGAAGGGTAATTGTGAGGCGGCCTCCCGTTGCTCCAAATGGGTGACCAATCGAAAGAGAGCCGCCCATCACATTGATAAGATCTGGGTCCGGATGACCAACGGCGGCGCTTCGGCCTAGTTCGTTTTCAGCGAACTGTTTTGATGCCAAAGCCTGTAGATTCGATAATACCTGGGCGGCGAATGCTTCGTGCATCTCCATTAGGCCAATATCCTTCATCTCAAGTCCGGCCCGATCGAGAGCGAGTGGTACGGCGTATGCGGGTCCTTGTAGGAGTTGCCCTGAGGGATCGAGAGCAGCCCATGCCCAGCTCCGCACATACCCCAAGGGCTCAATACCTTCGCTGCGCATCTTTTCCTCATTCATAAGGATGACTGCAGAGGCCCCATCAGTGAGGGGAGAAGAGTTTCCAGCGGTGACTGAGCCGTGCTTCCGATCAAATACCGGACGTAGGATGCCTAACTTCTCTAAGGAAGAGTCGGTCCGGATGCCGTTGTCCTGTGAGACGACGTTCTCGAAATCTGGTGGCACGTAGACTGTGCTAATTTCTTTAGGAAGCCTCCCGTCTTTTGCCCCTGCCGTCGCCAGTTGATGTGAACGAAGAGCCCATGCGTCCTGCGTTGCACGGGAAATGTGGTTCTCTTTTGCCATTCGCTCAGCGGCTGCCCCCATGGTTTCACCTGTGGTAGGCTCGGCAATGGCCGGGGCTACCGGTACCAAATCTCTTGGGCGCAAGTTGGAGAACGGAGCAAGGCGTTCACGGAGAGTCTTCCCTTTAGCCGCAGTTACCAGAATGTTCGAGAACTTCTCACTCACGGTGATTGGGATCCGTGAGAGTGACTCTGACCCTCCTGCGATGACTACATCCGTTTGTCCGATCTCGATAAGATGTGCACCGTCAGTGATTGCCTGGTTTGCTGATGTGCAGGCTCTAGAGACTGTGACTGCAGGTACTCCCTTCGGGAGTGCAGCTAGGCCAACCTCTCGAGCGATGTTTGGTGCCTTCGGATCATGCACCACAGTACCGTAGATCAGCTGATCTACTTCGGTTCCCTGAAGGCCACTGCGTGCTAGGGCATCTCGGACTGCATACTTCCCGAGATCAATCGCTGTAAGACTTCTAAAGTCAGTTCCTGATCGGACGAACGGAGTACGTGCTCCTGCGACGATCGCCGTCTTCATCCTGAACCTATCCGTCTGGTCCGGCCGCCATAGAGTTGGCCCAGTCAGGCACCATCGACGGGTCAATTCCGAACACTGTAGTGCCCACGAGTAGTACTATGGCGGTAATCACGAGAACCCCAATCAAATTAAGGAAGATCCCGATACGGACCATCTCTTCAATCGAAATCCGCTCGCTCCCAAATACGATCGCGTTCGGGGGAGTCGCAACCGGCATCATGAAGGCGCAAGAAGCGGAAATAGTAGCTGGGATCATGAGCAGCAGCGGGTGAGTACCCGTTACTACAGCGACTGCAGCAAGAACGGGGAGAATCATCTCGGTCGTAGCAGTGTTACTTGTTAGCTCTGTCAAAAACGTGATCATCACGCAAATCAGCATGATCATAGCAAATGTCGGCAGGTTCCCAAGAGCCTGTAATTCCTCGCCAATCATGGTTGCAAGTCCGGTTTGTTGCAGGCCTGCAGCTAGAGCAAACCCGCCACCAAACAAGAGTACGATATTCCAAGGCAGCCTAGGTATCACGTCGGGACCCATGATTCGCTTATGGCCCTTCGTGCGGTCCCGAGTTGGGACCAGGAATAGAATAGCTGCCATGGCTATGGCGACTGTTCCATCATCAACCATCTCGGGGAAGGGCAGTAGTCGAGACCAACCGGGGATGCTTGCAAAGCCAAGATTTAGGTCTACACGAAGCACCAACAGGATGGCAAACATTGTGAAGACCGCCAGTACAACCTTTTCTTCGAAAGACATCTCCCCGAGTTGGCTGCGTTCCCTGTCAACGACGACTCGGTCAACGGTAAGGTCCTGGGGTGTGCGGTAAAAGACCTGTGTGATTAGCACCCAAATAACCCCGATCATGATCACGCCGATGGGCACACCTAAAACAATCCATTGTCCGAATGCAATCGAAGGGGCACCCGGAAACAAGATCTCAAATATTCGTACCAGTGAGAGATTGGGTGGAGTACCTAGGAGTGTCATTAGGCCTCCGACCGAGCACGCGTACGCGATCCCCAGCATGAGGCCAACTGAGAAGGAATGAGTTTTTTCTGCCCCGAAATCGTTTTCGATTTGAAGAATAATTGCTAGGCCGATCGGGACCATCATTACTGCAGTAGCCGTATTCGAAATCCACATCGATAGAAATGCTGAGGCGATCATAAAGCCCAAGATGATTCGTGATGGGCCTGAGCCGACCACGTGTATGATATTTAAGGCAATTCTTCGGTGCAGATTCCATTTCTCCATTGTTAGGGCAATCATGAAGCCACCAATGAAGAGCACGATAATGTCGTTGAAATAAATGGGTGCTATAGCATCCCCATCCATAATGCCGAGTAGTGGAAAGAGGACTAGAGGTAAGAGGGCGGTAGCGAACAGTGGAATCGAATCAGTCACCCACCAGATTGCCATCAATACTGCTACTGCTGCCATCTTGCTTGCAGCTTCATTGGCAGGATCGATTGGCACGAATATGAGAAGAATGAAGGCCCCGAGTCCCAACCAGAGCCCTATTGTTCGTGCTCTGTCATTTTGTTGGCTTTGAATCGCCATGGGCTTCCTTAAGACGACTTTTGCACGTGACCGTGTGATGCCCGCTTGTGTTTCTTACAGGTAGCTGCGAACTGTCTTATAGCTAGGACGAAGACGGGAGCAAGCTCGCGGGAAAAGCGAGTGACGTCTAGGGAAGAAGGGGTCCGATCAAGCCCCCTTTTCCCGAATTATTGTCGGTAGGATGAACTAAGGGAAAACCGTGAGACAAAGCTGACTGAAGAGCGCGCAGAGATGGGTCGTCAGCTCTCCTAGCTAACGTGCTTCAGCTGGCTCAAGACGAACAATTCCGGTTGCCCCACCCCTGCGGTCGTCAATAGCCAAGTAGATGTATCCATCAGGTCCCTGGCGGACATCACGAACCCGTCCCATCCGCTGGAAGAGTGTTTCCTCATTGAGAACAGTTTGTCCATCGATGGTGAGGCGTGCGAGTTGCTCCCCTCCCAGGCCACCTACAAACATATTACCACGCCACTCTGGAAACTGGTCACCAGTGTAGATCATCAGTCCTGAAGTCGCGATTGAAGGAACCCAAAAGTGTTTTGGAGATTCCATCCCTTCCTTTCGGGTACCTTCATGGATTGTCGTGCCACTTCCGTAATTGACCCCATAACCAATTACGGGCCAACCATAATTCCTTCCAGGAAGGACCACATTCAATTCATCTCCACCCTGCGGTCCATGTTCGTTTGCCCACAAGTCTCCGGTCACGGGGTGGAACGCGAGGCCCTGAGGATTACGGTGCCCGTAGCTCCAGATTTCTCCGAGTGCCCCAGCTGTGCCTACGAATGGGTTGTCTGCCGGGATGCGGCCGTCCTCGTGTAAACGGACAACGACCCCATGGTGGTTTGATAGATCTTGAGATGGATGTGCGTATAAATCTCCTCGCGACGGAGCCTGGCGATCACCGGCTGTAATGAAAACGTAACCGTTGCCGTCGAATGCTATCCGGGAACCGTAGTGTCCGCGGCCAACTGCTTGCGCAGAAAAGAGTTCGTCGATGTTTGTTAGGGCATCGTTCTGGAATGTGCCCCTGATAAGCACAGTTCTCGCACCCTCGAGGTCAGTGTAGGGCTTTGAGTAGGTGATATAGATCAAGCGGTTCGTTGCAAAATCCGGATGTGGTTGGACATCCATTAGGCCGCCTTGTCCTTGTGCCAATACTTCAGGTACACCTGGCACCGCATCCGGCAGCAATCTTCCTTCACGGACGATCCTTAGTCTCCCGGCTTTTTCTGTAACCAGGATATCACCGCCCGGCAGGAAGGCGATCCCCCATGGGTTTTGGAGGCCTGTGGTTACTGGTACCACTCGGTAGTCATGCAATGTTGACCGGTGGATCTGTGCCCAGGAGTCGTCAGGACCGGCAGCAGCTATGAGAAGGCTTAAGGCGATTAAGACAGTCGGAGTTCGGGCCATCGGTCAGTTTCCTCAAAATGCATAAACAAGTAGTCCCAGGATCATTCATTAGGGACGGCTATTGCTGATCTAAGCCTCAGTAGGCTTGGACGTCAACGCCATGAGGTCGTGCGGCTTACGCGAAAAAGGTTTGCGAGTAGCTAGTTTGAGCGGTAACCTGGTTATGAGATCTTATATTGAATGATAGGACTTAGGGCATTTAGGAGGCTTATGATGGGTGAGATCCAAGTCGATCGGAAAAAGTTTCTTGCGACAGTGGGTGCAGGAGCTCTAGCGGCGATGACGCCCGAGGATAAGGCGGAAGAGCTTGAGCACTACATGATCGATCTTCTCGAGGGTCATGATCATGATCATGACCATGGCCATGGATCTCACGAGGCAGAAGAAGACCAGGAACAGGTGAGACCACCCCGTGGTACCGGAAACCTCTTCCAGCCAAGTGATCGTGTCTTCGAGCCGATGCCTGACAAGCCCACACTAGTGGATTTCTTCAACCTTCGGTTCGCACCAGCTCGGCATGTTTTGCAGAGCGCCAATTACGCGCTTCAGACCGGACAACCTGAAGAAACGGTTCTCGCTTGTCTGTTGCACGATGTTGTACAAAATCTCATTAAAGTCGATCACGGTTGGTGGGGTGCGCAGCTGGTCGAACCTTATGTTGATGAGCGCGTGGCCTGGGCTATCCGGTACCATGCGGCGCTCCGCTTCTATCCCGATGAGTCAGTGGGATATGAGTATCCGGAGATGTATAACCGAATCTTCGGCGAGGACTATATTCCAGAACCCTACATAGAGCGTGATTACCAGCATGCCCGGGCTCACAAGTGGTATATGGATGCACGGCTGGTGACCCTGAATGACACCTATGCATTCCAGGATGGCGTGGACGTTTCGATAGAACCATTTATCGACATCATAGGGCGCCACTTCAAGCAACCAAAGGAAGGTTTAGGATACGGAGGCACGCCCTCGTCTCACATGTGGCGGACCATCGCAAATCCGAACAAGCCTCTGTAGGACTTTTTAGGCACAGTTCTGCGGACAGCCTTTATTGGCTGAACCTAGCACAGCCAATTTCATGGGTTGATCAAGCTTTATACTTTGGTGTGCAACGGTGTGAACTACCTACTCCAACCACGTCCTGAGTTCTGAGAGTGACCATGAGCAAAGAGCCAGGCCAAGAGGATGTTCTTATCGCCGAGTACGTGTACCGTCATGAAGCTGAGTTTAGCGCTGGGTTCTTAGCTGATGCGGGGATTCCGTTCCGTGTACAAGCCGATGATGCGGGTGGCGCGTATGGTGGGATGACCTTTACGTCTGCTGCACGGATTTGGGTGCGTTCCGAGGACGCTGAGAAAGCCAGAGAAATCCTTGAAATCACGCCTGATCCTCCTGTAATTGTTCAAGTGGATGATTTAGACGAGCAAAGGTCTGGCTAACTAGTGCAAGCCGTCAGTTTCAATGTCACGATTCCGGGTTATCTCCTGGGCAAGGGTCTCGGGAAGCTTACGGAGTCCGCAGTGTTTGGTGGCCTTAGTGGGTTGAGTTATGGCGAAACAGCCGAGCCGTCCCTGCCGGCGGACGACTGGGTGCGGCTTGAAATCCTCCAAGCCGGTATTTGTGGATCAGATGTCGGCACGCTCACGTTCAAGACCAGTCCTGCGATGGAGCCCTTCAGCTCTTTCCCGGCTGTTCTTGGCCACGAGATTCTAGCTCGGGTTGTAGAAGTCGGCGGAGCTGTCAGGAGTGTTGAGCCAGGCCAGAGAGTTGCAGTAAGTCCTGTTATTTCTTGCAAAATGAGGGGCTTTAGGCTACAAGAAGAATGCCCCTCCTGTAGCACCGGATGGCCAGCTACATGTGAACGAGCGGGTGAGCAGGGAACAATTCTAGTCGGCAACGAGCCGCTCCTCCGCGGTATGACCGTCGGATATCATGGATCGCTCCCAGGCGGGTGGGCCGAGCGCATGATTGCGCACGAAACCCAATTGTTTCCTGTGAACGATAGCCTGAACGACAGGACGGCCGCTCTTATTGAACCCCTCGCCGTTGGGATGCATGCCGCGCTGGGATCAAGACCATTTGGCTCTGGGCCCGCACTGGTAATTGGTAGTGGTCCAATAGCACTTGGAGCTGTGTGGTCTTTACGTGCTGCGGGTTACCAGGGTGAAATAATAGCTCAGATCAAAAGAACCCATGAGGCAGAAATAGCACTAAGTCTTGGTGCGAGTGATGTGGTATCTCCTGGAGATGAAGCTCGCCAAGCGATCGTTAACACGGGTGCAAGTGGCTACATGCCCATTATTGGTAGTGAAGTGTATGCAGGTGGAGGCTTCCCACTCATCTTCGACTGCGTGGGTAGCAGGCAGACCATCGAGCAAGCACTACGCTTCGCGGCGCCCCGGGGCCGAATCGTAATGTTGGGTTGTGCTGCTGAAATCAGAAAAATTGACCTAACGTTCATGTGGGCCAGAGAGTTAGACGTGAAAGGCTATGTGTGCTATGGGATTGAGGAATGGAGAGGGGAAAGGAAGCATACATTTCAAATCACTCATGATATGCTTGTAGAGACCGGAGCGCCCGTGCAGAAAATGGTCACTCACGTGTACCCGCTAGCACAGTACCAACAGGCCCTCTCGACAGCAGCTACGCGAAGTAAAACAGGTTCTATAAAGGTTTTACTGGATCCTACAGCGCGCTGACATGAGCAGGCCGCGCATCCTTGTTGTCGGGGGCGGAGTAATCGGTGTGAGCTGTGCTTATGCGCTTGCTAAGGCAGGTGCCCATGTTCATCTGCTAGAGAGAGATGCGATCGGTTCTGGTGCTTCAGGAGGAAACGCGGGAACCGTAGCGGTAGGCCATCCGCCACTCAATCGGCGAGGTCGACTGAGGCAGGTTTTGCTCTCATTATTGGACGAAGGAAGTCCTCTTTACATCCCACCCCGTTGGGATCCAAGCCTGTGGAGGTGGCTCCGAGACTTCGTTCGTTATTGTACGGATGAACACGTAGAAGAGTGTATGAAAGTGATGGCTCCACTAGGGAAAAACGCACTCCAGACCTTTGACGAGATCATAGAGGAAGAAGGGATTGACTGTGAATATATCCGGAGTGGGTACTACAAAGTGTGTGAAACCGAGCCGGGGTTAGAAGCTGCGCAAAATGAAGCAACAGCAATCGAAGCATACGGCTACCACCCAGAATACATTGGCTCAGACGAGTTAAGGCGACGGGAGCCTGAGTTCAGTTCTGACCTCCGAGGTGGGATCCATTATCCCGAGTCCCGCAGTTTGGATCCGCTGAAGTTTCTGAAAGCCTTAACAGAGAGAGCCAAGTTACGTGGGGCTCTGATCTCAGAAGGAGTGAGCGTCCAGGGTATGTCGATCATCTCAGGGCGTGTTGTAGGTCTACGCACGAATGAAGGCGAGATTGGTGCTGATGCGGTGGTCCTAGCGACAGGCCCATTTAGTGCAGACATCTTAGGTGAGGTCGGAATCCAATTACCACTGCAGCCCGGTAAGGGCTACCATCGCGACTACGCCACAGGGCCTGGTGGCGCTCCCCCGATCAAGCTTGCGTGTGAACTCAGTGAGGCTTCCGTGTTTTGTACACCAATGGGAAATTTTGTCCGTTTTGCCGGTACAATGGAGTTTTCAGGATTCAATCGAGTGATGCGCACCCCGAGGCTAAATCAATTGACGAATGCTGCTCGAAGATGCTTTCCCGGCTTGGGGGATGATGACCCAAGATCAGAGTGGTGTGGCTTGCGGCCAATGGCATCGGATGGAATGCCGATTATAGGATCCATAGGGGATATCAAAGGACTGAGTGTTGCAACCGGGCACGGCATGCTGGGACTTACTCTTGGGCCGATTACAGGACAGATGATTGCTCGGGAGATTCTAGATCCAGATGCGCCAAAGTTAAGGAACCTATCCCCTGACCGGTTCCGTGATCCGCACTAGTGAATACAAAGAACCTCGAGATCTTTTTTTGAAGAGTCTCACAGGTCCAGGGGGATGACTTCTGGATGCACTTTGCTGTTCGCCTCACTGCCATCGACTCCTATCCCCTCAAGAGTTAGAAGGGCAACTTTTGCACGCAGCCCACCACCAAACCCCGTAAGACGACCATCCGCTCCTACGACCCGATGGCAGGGTACAACAATGGGAATGGGATTTGCGCCCACTGCCTGTCCGACAGCCCGGGCCATATTCGGTTTGCCAATATCCTTAGCTATTAAACCATAGGAGACGATATGTCCGTATTTGATCTTGAGTAAGCGATCATAAACTTCATTCTGGAAGCTGGTGGTTATTCCTCCAAAGTCGAGTTTAAGATCAAATGCAGTACGGTCCTTCTGAAAATATTGTTCGAGTTGTTCCACAGCACTCTTAAGATTAGATGGCCACGACCCAGGCGGGTCCGTATGGCGATCACGAGGAAGTGGCCCGAATTCGATTCTGCGCACACCAACTGCTGAAACCCATACCGTGAGGGGTCCTGCCCTTGTATTAGCCAGGTGGGCTGAATGAACGTCGTGGGGAGTAATCAGCTTTTTTCTTCTTTTGCGTGCACCTTAAGAGCTTCCTGCAGGGCATCAAAACCAATAAGTGCGCATTTTATACGTACGGGGAACTTACTCACCCCCTGTAAAGCTCGAAGGTCCTTCAGCCTTTTATCCTTAGCTGCATCAGGATCACCCTGCATCATCTTCGTGAAACACTCAGCCAAGATTTTTGCATCCGCAAGTGAGCAACCATAGAGCAGGGTAGTCATCATGCTTATCGCTGCTTGAGAAATTGAGCAGCCTTGGCCGACAAACTTAGCCTCCTCTATTAGGTCGTCCTTAATACGTAACTGTAGTCGAACTTCATCACCACAAACCGGGTTGGCCATGTGGATTTCCACAGACTTCTCTTCGAGTTCAGCTTTGTTCCTTGGGTTACGGTAATGCTCAAGGATCAGTTGTTGATAGAGAGAGCTGAGCTGGGGCGTTTCCATTAGGCAAATATACTCTGGACCTGCTCGAGACCTTCTATGAGTCGGTCGATATCACTCTCTGTATTGTACAAGTAAATCGATGCGCGAGCTGTCGCTGAGATTCCGAAATGTTGCATCGCTAATTG
>CAWVZF010000079.1:0-9181 GCA_963934665.1 uncultured bacterium
CGGTTCCCAGAATGGCGTTTTTATTCTCAACGTCATAAAGACACCGGTCACGATCGCCGCGAGTGATGTGACGATGATACCCCAGTGATACATCCGGTGATCGAATGGATATTTTCCAGGCTTTTCTGGCTCAGGTGACTTTGAAGAGAGCAGATGCCGGAAATGACCCATAGCTTCTCGAAAATCCTTGGCTCCCATACTCATCATCGACCACAAGTCTTGCCAGACAATGGAGTGGATTACGTGGTAGATGATCGTGAGAATTAACACAGCACCAGCAATCCAGTGGATTGTCACCCACGCGAACTCTAGTCCGAGCCATGGAACGAACGCAGTGATGAGTAGCACGAGCATCGATGCTCCCATCGTCCAATGGAAGATACGTGAAGGCAAGGTGTGTCTGACAATTCGCTCCGGAATGCCAGCCACCGACCCCTGGACATCAGCTGTCTCCTCATGTTCAGAGAACCCGCGAGAGCGATACCAGAGCATGTGGCCAACCACGAATAATACTGCAAGCCCAATCGCCAGGTACATCAACTCCAACGAAATCCCTTGCAGTACCTCTTGGCCCCAAGGATTCTTCTCGACATCTAGCCATCGGCCCATTATGCCACACTCCGGACCGCACGGCGCACGAGATTACTCGTCATTGGCTGTTTATACTCATTATGCTTTAGGGGGCGAGAGCCATCGATCGAGATTTCACCAGCCTCAATCGCCAACGCTTCGTCGACTGCTGCGCCTATCACTAACCGCTCGACAGCATCAAGCCTCACCGGGAACGGTGCTATACCGTTCACAGCGATACGAGCGTCTTCAATCGTATTACCAGATGTCTTAAAGGCCGCTGCTACACTGACCAGTTGAAAATCCCACGATCCCCGGTCACGAACCTTCTCATAATAGAAGTGCGCATTTGCCCACTCGCTCGGAATATCAATCTGAGTAAGCAAGTCACCTGCTTCGAGAACTGTCATTCGTGTGATATCAGTCGCCGGACCAATAAAGAAGTCTTCAGCATCGTAGACATTCGAACTACGTCGACCGCGCACGGTCATCTTTGCATCGAGAGCGACCAGCGCAGGAGCAGTATCGGATGGGTTCACCGCCACACATCGGCTGGTTCCCGTAATCGCGTGCTCACGGTTCATAGCTTCAGGAGCGGCCGCATAGCAGGTATTGCCTCCCGCGCGGTAACAAGCCCAACCGCTACGATAGTACCAGCAACGGGTATCCTGGCTAATGTTTCCACCGAGCGTGCCCTGATTGCGAATCTGAGGAGTCGCTACATGCTCGGCAGCATCAGCTAAAAGCATGTACTCTGAGCGTACCCGCTCATGTCGAACGATTTCGGTAAGCGTGGTCATCGCACCGATTTCTAATCCATCTTGACCGTCGCTGATACCATTGAGTTCATCAATACCGCCGAGGTCAATCACCGCCTCAGGCTTCTTTATGCGGTCTTTGAACCAGTCGTACGAATCGAGTCCGCCCGCGAGCACCCAACCTGTCTCACCGTGCTCAGCCATTAAGGCTAGGGCATCTTCCACCGTCGTCGGCTGGAAGAGTTCAAAGGCCGGAATCATGTCTCTAATGATCGCCATTTCTCTTTCCCCTTAGCCGATGTGCTGTTCGAGGGTGAACGGTTGCGACAGCCCTTCGAGCTCCGCAAGAATGATGTCGGGCGTCAGCGGCGTACGGCATAGGCAAATACCGCCCATCGCGTCGGCAACTGCCGATGTAAGTGCTGCTCCACCTGCACCAACAGGCGGTTCACCGATGCCCTTCGCACCAACAGGCGTCTGTGGATCAGCAATGCCCACCGCATCCACTTTCATGTCTAACGGCACATCCAGAATGCCCGGAGGTCTCGCCGTGTAGAGCCTATTTGCAAAAGGAACACCCCACTTGGGATCGAAGACCCAACGCTGGGTCATCGCCTGTCCCATGCCTTGAACACTTCCCCCAAGGACCTGAGCACCCAGGCTACGTGGGTGGAGTACCGTTCCACAGTCAGTCACCGCGACATACTCCTTGATAGCTACCACACCAGTCTCTCGATCGAGTTCGACCAGCGCAAAACCAGCCACCCAAGAGTAGACTCCTCCACTGCCACCGTAGTTGTCTCTAGCTACTCCCATTAACCCCTGCCCAGCCAGTATATTTGCTGCCGGAACAGTCGTAGCATGGATATTGTCAGGAAGCTCGTGACCATCATACTTGCCACCAAGCTCTATCGCGCGTTCCGCAACCTGAGCGAACGTCATGCTCGCCCCCCCTCCTCGGCGGAACACTCGTCCGTTGTCCATATCGTAATTGCTGGGCGAGCCACCAAGTGTTTGCGCCGCTACTTCTAGTACCTTGGCACGCGCGTCCATTCCCGCTGCATGGTTTGCTCGGGAGTGAGCATGCGTTGTCTGGCTCCCTGCCTGCACTGAGCTACGTGGCATACCTCGGCTTGAGTCACCCCACACGAGTTCTACTTGGTCCCAGTTGAGATTGAGTATCTCAGCTGCCGGCCGTGCGGTATCCATAATGGAGTGCGTGCCGAGGTTACCGAGACCTTGATGGATATAAAGTTTTCCGTCCGGGCGAATTACCATCAGGCCATCATACCCACGGGAGCCAGCAGTATAAGGCGAAAGCCCGATGCCGATCCCTGTCGATTTCGAGCCTTCCACCCTACCGGACAATTCCTGCTTGCCCGCCCAATCAAAGATCTCAGCACCTTTCAGTAGAGCTTCCTTAGCGTGCACGCTCGTGAGCGTCGAATTACGTGGTCCAAACCCGACGTCAGCATCTGGCGCATTCTTCAGATGAACCTCTAGTCGATCGAGGCCCAATTCCCTGGCTGCTTTCTCGAGGATGGGCTCCATCATAATGACGATTTGAGCGCCACCCGGTCCCCGTTGTGCTGCCTTCGGGGGAGTATTCGTGTACATCGCGATCCCCCTGAAGCGCATGTTCTGGGGCGTGTACACGAGATCCGCGATCATACCCGCGGTATTAAAGTCACCAGCCCCGAACGGGCCACTTTCCTGAACGATATAAAGGTCGATCGCGTTACACGTGCCATCAGCCAGAAAACCCATCTTCAGCCACGATTGGAAACCCGGACGTGCCCTACCGATATAGTTTTCCTCGTAGCGGGTGATACGCAGCATAACCGGCCGATTAATCTTACGTGAGAAGACGGCTGGCACTTCCATATGGGTATTTCCACTGATCTTGGAGCCGAAACCACCACCGCAATACTCGGCTACCAGAATCACATCCTCAGGATCTATGTTCAGCGTACCAGCGATGGCATACTTCGTACGCTGAGCACTCTGCGTGGACACGAATGCATGGAGCTTGCCGTTCTCCCAGTACATCATCGCGGAACGCGGTTCCATCGGATGGTGGGACAGAGATTGGTGTACGATTGATTCCTCTAGAACCAAGTCCGATTCGGAGAATGCCGAATCAATATCTCCCTTCGTCCACTCAACGGCGGCCTCACCATTTGGCATACGGCCAGCCTCTATGTCCTCAAAATCGGCGTCGGTCCACTTAAGTTCGCTGAACTCTCCGCCCCCGAAGCGGTTACCGCCAGTATACGCGTTCGGTCCGTTAGGCCTAAGGCTGTCTAGCGGATCAAGCACGAAAGGCAACGGCTCGAAATCTATATCAATCGCCTCAATCGCTGCTGCTGCCTGTTCCTCAGTTTCGGCTGCCACCGCAAGAATCGGTTGGCCCTCATACAGGGGCTCATCGGTCAGGCTAGCCTCGCCTGGACGACCCTCTATCTGGCGGACTTCATCGGCACGAAGGATGTCTATGACACCGGGCATAGCAAGCGCCCTTGTCGCATCAACTCTACGTACCCGGGCATGTGGCATGGGGCTCAATAACAACTTGGCAAACACCATACCATCTGCTCTGAAATCTTCCGCATATTTCGCACGACCTGTGATCTTTGCAACGAGATCCTGAGGTGCGATATCGGTTCCAATTATTTTCTCAGCCATAAGACCCCCCTACACGCTGCGTGCGAGCTCAGCAGCTCGCATCGCGCAGTTGAGGATTTTGTCATAGTCACCACATCTGCAAAGGTTGCCAGAAAGCGCATGTGCTGCCTCTGCCCGGGTGGGATTCGGATTCTCATTCACCATAGTGGTCATACTCATGATGAAGCCCGGTGCACAGAACGCGCACTGGAAGCCACCTTCATCGATGACCGCCTGCTGTACAGGGCTGAGCTCTCCTGTATCTGGATTCTCGAGCCCCTCAATCGTTGTAATAGAGCTGCCTCGCACTTGATTTGTCAGCATTGAGCAACCGTACTGGTTAACCCCATCAACTAACACCGTACAGGCTCCGCATTCTGCACGATCACAGCCTAGCTTGGTGCCAGTTAGATTAAGTCGGTACCGGAGTGTCATCGCGAGTGTTTCGTTCGGTAGTACGTCCACCCGCCGCTGCTGACCATTGACGGTGAGCGTTATCAGACGTTCCGCAGTCCCAGGAGCCTGCGCCCCCAAAAGGCCGGAACCCCCTATGAAGTACCCTGCAGAAGATGCTGTAGCGCCTACGGCTATAACACCTTTGATGAACTTTCGTCTGGAGTATTTTGTCTCCAAGAGACCTACCGATTCTGCTTCGCCCATCGAACTGCTCCATCGCGAGGGACAGTTACCCGCGCATATTCATGCGCACATTCGGGGAATAATAGGTATTAAAGCACTGTCCCGCGAGCGTTTTCTTTGATCCCCTCATATGTGCTAGCGAGGTTGCGCCCTGCGCTCTGCTCGGGAAAGTCTCCTTTATCAACTCAAGCAACATGAAATCGTGACTCTAATCCAGAGATGGTGGGAGATGTGCAGTGGGCCGGATATATTAGCTCCACTAATTCCCAGAAGAAGTGTCGAGCGCTGACCTAAGGTTACAACTCCTTTATGCCTGATATGCTTCGCCGTCCATTGGGTCTCGCCGGACTCTATCTGATAGTAACGGCCCCGACATTGTTACCGGGGCCGTGGACAACAGGGCATGTTGTTCTTGCTAGCCTGCATTTGAGTGTCTGTGTCCTGTGCCTCCGACAGGCGCGCTCGCCTGAAGATCTCGGCTGGCTATCGAGCTGGGCCGCATTAATTCTGATACCGCTCTTCTACGCAGAAATCGCACTCCTTAACCAGTCGTTCGGTGTGGGTTATCACGATAGTCTCGTTCTATCATGGGAGTCGTTCCTGTTTGGATCACCAGCAACCGAATTAGCGGGCCGATACCCATATCCTCTACTCAGTGAGTCACTCCACCTGGCTTACTTCTCCTATTACCCAACTATTTACATTCCCCCACTGCTACTCTTTGTCTCCAGGAGACACGAGGCATTTCAAACAACCGTAGTGACACTGATTGCAACCGCCAGCGTCTGTTTTGTGTTCTTTGTCTATTTCCCAGTCCAAGGTCCTCGGTATTTTGGTCCTCCTGAATCAATACCAGAGGGTCCGATTCGAGCATTGACACTCTCCATTTTAGAGAGTGGTTCCTCCCGCGGGGCTGCGTTTCCTAGCTCACACATGGCAATGACAGTATGCCAGGCTATGGCACAGCTCCGTTATCAACCTCCAATCGGAATACTTGTAACGCTTATCTCAGTGGGGGTTGGAGTCGGAGCTGTATACGGTGGGTTCCACTACGCGATTGATATGCTCGCCGGAGCAGTAGTCGGGTTGGTAGTAGGCGGAATCACACTCACTTACATAAGACGTTCTGATAGCCTACCAGGGGCGATATAGTGATAACACGCGTCATTCACCTGATCTGGCTATAGGGCCTGGGAGGATCTCCGCTGAAGACGCGAGTTTCCTACATCGTAAGTTGGCTTCTACTTACTGCACTCATCGTAGCGACAATCGGACGCGTCGACTGGACCCTTGCGATCGCAGCTATCGCCAAAGCCAAACCCTTACCTCTGATTCTAGCAGTCCTGCTTAACGCGACGATTCTAGTATTCGCTGCAGCTCAGTGGCTGCTTTTTCTACCAGAGGGAGTGTCAGTAGCCAAATCGAAGATGCTCAAGATTATCGCGATAATGAGCACAGTCGCGAATAGTGGTCCGGTCGGGGGTGGTGCAGCCGTCGGAGTTCATCTCCTGGGCACACAAAAAGGAGTGGGTCACTCGGTCGGATTATCGGTCCTGCTTCTTGATCAATTAGTTGAGGGATTAGTGAAAATGGCAATTGTCCTTCTCGCGATCGTGGTAGTCCCTATTGGAATTGAATACAAAGCTGTCAGTGCCACGATTCTCATAGGAGTTCCCACACTTTTTTTCGTCTTAACCGTTATCGCCCACCGAACATCTGTCCTCGAATCAATATCGGAACGAACTACAGGGTTTTTGGGGTGGATTCTCACAAAGCTAAACCGTATTTCCGCCAACCTTGAAGCACTCCGACAACCGAAGAAACTCTCTGCGACAGTCATGCTTGGCTTGCTACAAAAACTCGTGGCGGCCCTTGCGATTGCCTGTGTACTCATAGCGTTCGGAGTAGTCACCCCCTGGTGGGGAATCCTTGCCGTCCTGGTCGCTGTGAATCTCTCAACCGTAGTATCGGTGACACCGGCTAACCTGGGAGTTTTTGAGGGTGCGGCCTTCCTCGTTTATAGAGCTCTCGGAATCAGCAGTGACACCGCCGTGGCATTAGCAGTTGTTCAGCATGCCGCTTACCTAATCCCACTCGCGGGTATCGGTTGGGTCATCTCTTCCGTAAGGCCACTGAATATTGATCGTGGCGAGTCCGGACCTTGATACAGGTTAGTGGGACGACCTAATAAAGTCTTTACCATGATACCGCCCAGACCCCACCGGGATATGCAATCTGGTTAGGTGCCGTTCTGAATGCACTTAGCACTGGTAATGTCCATCTATCCAAGTGTACACCAGTAACGGGTTGCCTCGGATCAAAGCTGATTACTGCTGTGCCAATTTCCCCAGAAGCGACTGCGGTTTCAAAATCGCTTGCATCCCAAAGTCCCCTCCGCGATAGAGAGGTCATGATGAAGGGGTGAATCAGTGCAGAGTGTCCACAGGCCTGAGCGATACTGGCCTCCTCTGCAAGTACAGGCCCTGGCCTCGGGAACTCGGAGCATATCGAGGCTAGATCTTCTGTGATATCTGAAACCCGGGAAAGATTGATCCATGCGACAGTGCCGACAGCGATATTAGCTCCGATCACTTGAAACGCTAAAATCCAAGGAAGCCACCGATGACGTCTGGGCTTGGGCGTCTCAAGGGATGCTTGGTCTGCATCACCAAACACACCTCCTACGCTAAACAGCACGGGACCCACGAGCATCACTGTCGCCAGGTGTAAATCAAGAAAATATGCGGAAGACGACCCTGACCGAACCGCAGAAAATGACCATACTAGCGCGCTACACCAGTACCACCAGACTGGATCACTACGAGCTTCCGGACGACCTCGAAGAACGCTATAAGCTGCTACTGAAAGGAGTGGCGTCCAGGGTGCTACATGGCTAAGAAACTGCCAACCCAAATTCATAATCGAATAGGTGCCGGTGGTGTATATCAGCATATGTCGCCACGGTTCAAACCCCCACACGAGAGTGATGGCAGTAACCCCTGCGATGCCCACACCCAGATACCCGAATAGGATTGAACGGAGTTCGGTGGGTCGATACTTCCAAGCCCAAATAAGAGCGACTAGTGAAGGAACAACTTGGGTTTGCTTCGCGAAGCAACTCATAGCTAACAGAACACCTGCCCAAAACACTGCGCGTCCGGTTTTCCCTCGATCCACCAATGCCCATCCCATCACCGTACCGAGTACTGCCCACATCTCAATGCGGAACTGTCCAGTTCCATATACGAAAGGCACACTTGCACCGAGAAGTCCTAAGGTGCCGATTGATGCTGTCCAATCTCTGCCTCGAGCTTGAGCCCACCAACCAATCACTCCTAAGACCAGAATCACACCCAGCCCATTCACCAAACGCCCAGCTAGGAGAGGTTGTATCCCTAGCAACGCTAAGAATCGAGCTAGGACCAGCACTATTGGGGGATAGTTCAGAACACGAAGTGTTCCATCACCGTCGATTGCAGGGTAGAGCTTGCCCGTCTCCATCCACCCCTGCAAATGATCTAAGAGTTCTCCCGCAGTGTAGCCGGGGTCCAATGGGTGAAGCGCCAGTGAAATTGACCAAAACAGACAAATAGTGATCAGCCAAGCCAACTGGACTCGCCCAGCCAGTTCCACCCATGACCGGTTCATACCAAGATCCTCTGCATAGATCCGTAGCAGAAAATGGGCATTAATCCACCGGCCTAAAGCATGGCGCATCAACTACAAAGTGGATTTGCCTGCGAGTCAATCTCAGACTTTCCTAAGAACCAGAGTAGCGTTCGAGCCACCAAACGCGAACGAATTAGAGACGGCAACGGTGAGCTCGGGTACCTCTCTCCCATAGCCCGGTACACAGTCAAGGTCACAGCTTGGATCTGGATTTGTGAGGTTCGCCGTCGGAGGTATCCGGCCCTTCTGTAGTGCAATCGCACTAATCGCTGTCTCAAGCGCCCCGGAAGCACCAACCAAGTGGCCGTGAACGGACTTAGTAGAACTAACTGCAAGATTTGAAGCATGATCCTCAAAAACATTCTTAATAGCTTCGATCTCAATCGGATCTCCAGACGGAGTTCCCGTTGCGTGAGCATTCACGTACTGGACTTCCTCTCGTTCGATATCCGCGTCGGTGATCGCCGATCTCATTGCTGCCTCCTGACCTGCAGCGTGTGGCTCCGTCAAACTGAACGCATCACTTGAAACACCATAACCGATGATTTCTGCAATTGGATCTACGGCTCGTTCCTGGAGTGCCGATTCGGCTTCGAGGACGAGTAAGACAGCTCCTTCACCTAGCACAAATCCAGTCCGTTCAAGATCGAAAGGTCGACTGGATGCCTCAGGGCCGTCTATGTGCGAGTTTGCAAGAACACCAAGTCGTTCCCATGCAGCGATCGAGCCATCATTGAGCATGGCCTCAGCTCCGCCACTTAGAGCGGTGTCCAAATAACCATCACGAATCGCTCGAAACGCCTCACCAATAGCTACTGTCGACGATGCGCAGGCAATCGAGTAGGTATGCGTCGGCCCACGGAGTCCAAATCGCATAGAGA
>CAWVZF010000080.1:0-8913 GCA_963934665.1 uncultured bacterium
CAGACTAAGTGCGCCCGCGTCCTTGTTGGTGGCGGAGTGAGCGCTAATAGGAGGCTATGTGACGAGCTTGCAATCCGACTTGGTACCAAAGGAGAACTATTCCATGCCTCAATACGCCTTTCTTTAGACAATGCTGCGATGATCGCTCGCGCAGCACGCTTCCGTTACGATCGAGGTGACATAGCTCAACCCGATATTTCAGCTTCAGCGACCATGGCGCTACCCGGGCTTAAGCAGAGGACGGCATGAACAGTAAGGCTATAGGTGGTTCCAGTGAATTCGTAGTTAGACAAAGTTAGGCTGGCATGTATCCCGTCATTTTTGAGCTTCCGAGCTGGCTTCCAGGAGTAGGTGGAATGCCGATCACCTCATTCGGGGTGTTCATGCTTTTAGCGTTTCTGACTGGTGGCTGGATCATTCGGTTAGAGTTGGAACGAATGGGCGAGGATCCCGAAAGAGCTTGGGATCTGGTGTTTATGGGTGTCGTGGGCGGGATTCTCGGAGCTAAGGGCTATTACATCCTCCTTAACTATGAGAGACTTGCGAGTGACCCCGCAGCCCTGATTTTCTCTCGCGGTGGCCTTGTTTGGTATGGCGGCTTCTTGCTCGCTACGGCATTGGTCATATGGGAGATTCGTCGGCAAAAACTTCCTTTGCGTCGGACTTTTGATGCTGGCGCTCCCGCTCTTGCATTGGGCTATGCCGTAGGCCGTATGGGCTGCTTCCTCGTGGGAGATGATTGGGGTCGTCCAACCGACTCTATTTTCGGTATAGCATTTCCAAGGGGCGCCCCTCCTACCCGAGTAGACATCATTGAGCGGGATTTCGGAATTTCAGTAGATCCCGAACTCATTGAGAAGTATGGTCAGATTGTGCCAGTCCACCCAACTCAACTCTACGAGGTGGGTATCAGCACGCTGATCTTCTTCTTCCTTTGGCGTGTGCGTAAAAACCAGAAAAGTCCTGGTAGGCTCTTCATGCTCTGGCTGGTTATGGCGAGCGGAGAGCGCTTCCTGGTCGAATTCCTACGCGCCAAAGATGATCGCTTCTTCGGTATCTTGACCTTGGCACAAATGGTGAGCCTTGCAATTGCAGCTGTAGGACTGGTTGGGATAATGCGCATGAGAGCTGCTAGTCGTCCTGAGCCTGCGTCCAGCTCCTGAGTAGCACGGGATCAATGCTGAGGATCCTCCACGGATCAGACCTACAAATGGGGCGACCATTCCGTCCTCGTGCCGCCAAAGCGCTTCGTCAGCTTGCATTTGAAGTAGCCCCGAATCTGATAATCATTTCGGGCGACCTCACCCAGCGGGCTAAGGTCCACGAGTTTCAAGCTGCGTGGAAATTTCTCGAAGAATTGCCCCAAGTACCTATTGTCGTGACCCCAGGTAACCACGACGTGCCACTCTACCGGTTTTGGGAGCGATTATTGGTCCCGTACCGAAGTTGGAATCGCACTATTCCTCATGATCTTGATTCGGTGACTGTGATTCCAGGAGCAACAGTAGTCGCACTGAACTCTGCATCCCCGTGGAGCGCGATTGTTGGTGGGCGCCTAACTCAGGCTCAACTCAGATTTGCCCGCCAGAGCTTTGACAACGAGCCGACGGAAGGGATTCGAGTTCTTGTCACGCACCATCACTTTGTGTGTAAGAGTGCCGGAGGCGGAGGTCAGCCTATACCGGATGCCCAATTAATCCTTAAACAGATCGAAGAGATGGAGGTGGATGTAGTGCTGAGCGGGCACCTTCACCGGACGCAAGTTGCAATGTCGAGGGATGTGCTTCCGGGAGAAAGCGAGGGGGTTCCACTCATTACTGCTGGGACCGCAACATCACGAAGGGGTAGAGGAGAAGAAAAGGATACAAACACTGTGAACGTCTTGGATGTAATGGAAGATCAGATCAAGGTCACTCCGCATCTCTTAGAGAATAGTGAACGAGTCTTTGAAGCCATGGAAGCCATTTCCTTGATGCGGCGCCCTATGCCTAATGCGTCCCTGTCCAGGCACATGGCGAGTGAAGAGAGGGTCTAGGATCATCGATGCGCTATATCCGTAATACTCCTAGTCGGAGAGAGAATTCTCGGGCTGCTTTAGCATCAATAGCAGTCGCAGTAGGTGTCGGACTCACAACATTCTACCTGACAAGAATATTCTTGGCGCGGGACCCACTTCCCAGAAAGAACGAAGGGCCATCCGGTTTGGGCCAAAAGGAAGTACCCTAGGCATGATTCACCCTGGTTTCTTTCACGCGATCAGATGGATTGCTCTATGCGCCTGGATATTGATCCCATCGCCGGTGTTGTCACAAATAGGTAGGACGGAAGTAAGCGAAGTAAGATTCCAAGGAAACGAATCATTTCCAGACGACTCTTTGGCTCGCGCGATCGTAACGAGGGAAACCGAGTGTCGATCAGTGGTTTTTACGCCATTCTGCTGGGCCGGTGCTGATTTTGCTGTACAGCGCTTTTATTTGCCTGAGCGAGATGTTCCTCTCGATCGCCTGAGGCTTGAGGCGTGGTACTACCAGAGAGGGTTTCGGGAAATCAGTGTCGATACGCTTACATCACTCGGAGCGGAGGGTCGGGCCACCGTCTCATTCATCATTGATGAGGGTGAGCCGGTTATAGCTACGAGAGTCGACTTTGAGGGTGGCGAAGGGATCACTGAGGATGGTCTCTTGGAAGGATTACCTCTCCAGCCTGGCGAGCGATTGAGCATACTCGCTCTGAATGCAACTAGAGACACTTTAGAGCGCCGTCTTGCAAACAGAGGCTATGGTCGGGTCAATGTTCTTCGCAGGCATCTGATACCAGCGGTCGAGCCCCATAGTGCTCTAGTTACGTTTGACATCGATACCGGCTCAAGAGTGCGCTACGGAACCATTATGGTATCTGGGAACTCTGAGCTAAGTGAAGCGACCGTTCTCAACACGTTGCAATTTAGTACGGGAGATCTATACAGCCGGGATGAGGTGCAGCAGGGGCAAGGCAGGCTCTTTGGATTGGATATTATCCGAAGCGCTTCTGTGATAGGTGACTTCCAGTCTGATCCTGATTCTGTGATCCCCATCACCGTCAATGTGGTAGAGGGAGACGCTTACCGCGTTCGGTATGGAGGTGGCTGGACTACGGCTGAATGTTTCGGTGTCGAAGCCCAATGGGCAGCCCGGAACTTCGCAGGTGGAGGCCGCCTTCTTCAGATCCGCGGTAGAGTTGCGAACCTACTGACACCTCAGTTCCAGAATGTGCTTTGCCCTCAAGGCGGAACAGAAGAGTTTGGAGAATTGACTGGGACCGTCTCATTAGATTTCGCCCAACCGTGGATTTTTTCTACTCGAAATTCCTTCAACACCGCTTTGTTCATTGAGCGGCAAAGCCTTCCCGATGTTTTCATCCGCGAGGCCGTTGGTGTCGAATTAGCTCTCACACGCCTAATCGGCCCTCAGACTTCCTTTACACTTTCATACAGGCCAGAACTATCTCGGCTCGATGCTGCTGAAGTGCTGTTCTGCACAAATCTATTGGTATGTAGCCCAGAGGATGTCTCGATCTTACAGGATGCCAACTGGCTTGCTCCGATTGGGTTTAGCTTCACTCGCAATCTTGCAAATAACATTCTCAACCCCAATCGCGGATATAGCGTAGTTCTAGAGGTTGAACACGCATCTCAGTGGACGGGCTCGAATTTTCGGTATGACCGGGCCATAGCTGAAGGCACCCTGTATTCGGGGCTTGGACGATCAGGAGTGTTTGCGGCTCGAATACGTGGTGGGTGGGTTGGTGCGGGTGCATTTGAAGCGTTGTTGTTGACGCCTGGGACATTTGACCTAGTCCATCCTCAGAAACGTTTTTATGCAGGTGGTGCGAACTCGGTCCGCGGTTTTGCACAGGGCCGACTCGGCCCCAGGGTCCTCACAATTGATCCTGTAAGGCTCCTGGAACCTGGACCAGAGGGGGCAGGCTGTAGCCCTTCGCAATTAATGGATCTTTCTTGTGATCCCGCATCGATAAATGAAGGACGATTCGTTCCACGTCCCACCGGCGGAACTCGAGTACTGGAGGGGAATCTCGAACTCCGGTTCCCCATAGGAGTGAACCTCGAAGGAGTCATGTTCACTGATATTGGACAGGTTTGGAGTGGACGCGACGAAGTTGATCTATCGAAACTCGCGGTAACTCCTGGTATTGGAGTTCGATACCTCAGCCCGGTTGGACCGATACGTATAGACCTCGGATATCGCTTTAGAGAAGGAGAGCCACTTGCGGTTGTCACATCACAATTGGAGGTGTTCAATCCGAACGTGCACGAGGAGAGTGACCGCATAAGGATGGATGGCAACGTCATTCCGTACGTACGAACGCATGAATTAGCAGCACTTAACACCTCGAGGCTTTTCGGAGAGGCTTCGCCATTCTCCTTCCAGCGCTTCCAACTACATATCTCGATTGGTCAGGCATTCTAATGAAGGAGATGCCTGGGGTTCCGACTGAGGGATTTGATGATTCAAGTATGGATGAAGCAATGCCTGAAATACAGGACATTGAGACGCCTACTAAAGCAGGGAAGAAGCTGGGTCGCCGCCTTCTGAGATGGGGCGGTGTTCTCACAGGAGGGCTTCTTGTTCTTATAGGGTTCCTATCTGCTACCGGTCCAGGTCAGCGGGTTTTCATGGACCAATTGTTAACCAGGATTCAGGAACAGTTGGCTGGAGAGCTCAGAATCCAAGGCATACAAAGTGGCACGCTATTCACTGGGGCGACTTTGGCAGGGGTCGAGTTAGATGCTGAAGACGGGGTGCATGTGCTTAAGGCTGACTCTATTCGAGTTCGGTACTCACCTTTGGCTTGGATCACATCAGAGCTGAGAGTTAGTTCGATCATCGCTTGGGGACTTGAGTTTGAGATCTCAAGGCTGGAATCCGGGCAGCCTCTCAATATTCAGCGGGTAGTGAGGCGTGTTGAGGACAGTGATTCAGCAGGTACCGCGCCTGAGGCTATTCGCCAACCAATCCATGTGGGACGAATAGCGGTACGCGAAGGTCTCCTGAAGATCCTTACGCCCTCCGGTGGTGAAAACACGGGCAGATTGGTTCCATCGCCTGATGGTAACGGACGCTTGTTGTACCGGTCTCTTGAGGATATCGATTTGGATCTTGAGGACGTGATACTCCGGCCGGGCAACACAGACAGTCTCCTAGAAGCACAACTTGCTTCTTTATCAATGCTCAATGCGGTCACCTCTGAATCATTTCGACTTGAGGAAGCTTTCGGAGAGATCGACTTCGGGCAGAGGGGAATCCGAGTACGCCAAGGGGCGTTTCGTTTTGAGAGAACGCTCGTCAGGGGTGAGGTCAGAGTTGGTTCTTGGGGAGATACTGACGGTTGGGCATTCTTCGCATCTCTAGAAACTGACGGAGCCGGAGATCTGTCTGACCTAACCTGGCTAGATGACCGCATTCCAGGCGGATTATTCCGTGGGGCTGTGACAATCGCTACTGAGAATGGGACGAATGTTGGCCTAGAGGGATTCCAAGTAGAGCTAGACGGCAGCAGCCTCCAACTAGACGGTGATCTCTTATTCACTGATGTCATAACCCTTGATGATATGGGTGTGGTCATGAATCCACTTGCCTTGGAGTGGCTTGAACCTTGGCTTGGGATGGATATACCACTTGAGGGTTGGCTCAGTGGGGATGCACGCTTCTCTGGGACTGAAGAGAACCTTCAGATTGATGGCCGTACCACACTCGTCCCCACCGGTTATGGCGGGGTAGCGACAACAGCTGATTTTGGCGGCACCTTGCACGGGGGCGAAGACCCTGGGGCAACCGGTCTAGAAATACACTTAGATCCCTTCAATTACAGCCTAGTTGAGGTGATCGCACCCGGGTTGCCGTTATTCGGATCAGGGACCCTGGATTTTCAGCTGTCAGGACGAGCGCTCGCAGGACTTCGTTTCACACTTGATGCTTCAGTTGAGGAAGATGACGTGCCCCGGTCACGTGCTCTACTGCGTGGCGCTTTGCGCAGGACCGAGACGGAAGACTGGATTGTGGATGTGCAAGGTGACGTTTCACCCTTGTCTCTAGGCTTACTTGCTCGAACTCGGCCCGAACTCGGCCTTGAGGGTGAATTGACAGGACCGATTCGAGGAATTGGACGGCTCCGTGATTTGCAAGTTTCAGGCGAATTCGATGCAGCTGGGGGCCAGGTAGGACTAGGAGGGGTGCTCGACCTTACTCAGCCAGGAGCGTTTTATCGTCTGGATATCGTAGGTGATAAAGTCCCTTTATCAAGTTTCTCCACGGAGCTCCCGCAGCAGTCAGAATGGACTGGAGCTCTGTCGATAGAAGGTCGCGGGTTACAAGTAGATTCGATGGATGCTGCCGCGACACTGGCATGGTCTCGCTCACGTGTCGGTGGGCTCCATGTGGATACGGTGATGGCACATCTGACTGCGTCTGCGGGCATCCTTACGGTGGATAGCCTCGACGCCAGCCTTGGTGGTGTGGCTGTATCGGGTGATGGCCGACTGGGAATGGCGGCTCCTTTGGATGGGGAAGCTCGGTTGACCTTCTCTGCCGAATCCTTAGAAGGCCTTCGGCCGCTTCTACTTGGCGACACTGTGATCGCAAAAGACACGCTCTCACTTCTCGAAATGGAGTTACTGCGCTTCGAAGGAGTAGATGTTGATGCTCTGCCTGACACTGCTGATGTGCGAATGCATGGTGCGATAAGTGGCAGCGCCCGTCTGGTTGGTTCAGTAGATGCTCTGAATGTAGATCTGGAAATGGATGTATCCGGTGCCGTATATGGACGTAATCGTGTTGACAGTGCTCATGTCGTGTTTAATGCGGACTCCCTTCCTTCAATCTCTGGTGATTGGGATGTATTGACCGAGGCGTTTGGAGTCGAGTGGCAGGGTAGATCACTAGAACGAGCACAAGTCACTGCTGACATGTCTAATCGCAGGGGTGGGGCATCCTTGAGTATCATCCGCCGAACAGGCGAGGAACTTGAGGCGAAAGGACAGTTTGAATTTGATTCAGCCGGTGGCCGCCTGGATCTAGAAGAAGCTAGTGCGACTCTTGATGAATTAGTCTATGCCTTAGCCGATCCGACTCGGATCACCTGGGATGCCACATCTATATCCTTTGACTCGACCCAGATTAGCCGAGCTGGTGAAGATCCGATGTATATGGTCGCATCCGGTGTATTGGCACGAGAAGGGCAATCTGATTTTCGGCTTGATCTACAAGGGTTGCATCTAGATCGGGTGATTGAGGTTCTGGAAATCGATGCTCTAGCTGAGGGCCATGCCAACCTTCTCCTCACAGTTCAAGGGTTGTCTGATGACCCTGTTATTGCTGCTGATTTAGAGATTATAGAACCCAGATACGCGGGTATCGAATTCTCAACGGTTAAGGGTCTTCTGGATTACAGCGGATTAGAAGCAAATATTAATATTGAGGGTTTCGAAGGTATGAACCCCGTTCTTCGGGTGGCCGGATCAATTCCGCTGGATCTCTCTCTTCAACAGCGTGATTCAAGGTCAGTTAGACGACCCATGAACCTCTTGATCCAGGCTGATTCTTTAGATGCTGCTGATGCGCTGGATTATTTTGGTACTCTTGAGGATGTGACTGGCTCGGTTTCGGGTGTTGTCCGAATTCAGGGCACTACCCAGGATCCCGAACCCGACGGTGTGATTGATGTAGAAGCTGCATCGTGGTCTCTGGGAGCCCTAGGTGTCCGACACAGTGATGTGAATGGATCACTGACTTTTAATCCAGATAGGCGTGTAGCAGTCCATCTTGTAACTGATGCAACGGGCCGCTCTGAAATTGACGGAACGATTACGCTCGATTCAGTCCGCGATCCCGCTCTTGATCTGGTAATGGAATTCGAGCGTTTCCAGGCAGTGCAGCGACTCGACGTCGAGAGCTTGATAAGTGGAATCCTCACGCTGGAGGGGCGCTATGGGCGTCCCGAGATACACGGAAGTGTGAGCGTGGATGAGGCGATCTTATACGTAGATGAGTTCGCTCGTAACGTAGCTGTAGTTGATTTTATGGACCTAGGAACGGACACAACTGAGTTCTTCAGGCAATCTTTGATTCGAGATATCCGAAATCCATTCTTGGAAAATCTCCGCGTAGAGGTTGATCTCTCGGTACCTAGAAACACATGGCTCCGCTCGAATGAGATGAATGTGGAGATGGGCGGTGAGCAGTTAATCGTGACCTATGATCGCAGGGAATCTGATCTCGTTCTGATTGGTGATTTACAGGCCCTGCGGGGCTCTTATTCCGTGCTTGGCAGAAGCTTTGAAGTGAACGGGGGCACCGTCAGTTTCGTCGGTACTCCTGGTATTAATCCAGTACTAAATATCCAAGCGTTGAGCCGAATCCGGCGGATCGAGGATGAGCCACTAGAAGTTGCTGCCAATGTTGAAGGAACGCTGACGCTACCGCGTGTTGCATTGAGTACGGACGAAGCTGGTCTCGTTCAATCAGACTTGGTTAGTTACCTGATCTTTGGGCGTGCGAGTTCTGAGCTTGCGACGGGACAAACGGCTTTCTTGCAGGGTGCGGTGGGATCATTCGCCACAACTCTTGTATCAGGAGCAGTAGCAACACAACTCGGGGCAGCGCTCGCTCAGGGTATAGGCCTTGACTACCTCTCAATTACGCAGGCTGGTGATTTTATGCTGGCCGGTGGCATTACAAACTCTCTTGCCGACACACAGATAGAGATCGGGCAATATGTTGGTCCGGACGCTTTCATCGTGCTCGTCTTTCGGCCTCTCTCAGGTCAGGACGCTGGAGCTAGCGTTTTCGGCGGAGCAAGGCTTGAGTACGCCTTCTCTGAAGACTATGTCGTTCAGGGCTTCTTTGAGGACCGGTTCCT
>CAWVZF010000081.1:0-8908 GCA_963934665.1 uncultured bacterium
GATCGAATCCGAAAGTAGAGCCCTCTGTCATCAGCTGAATTGCTTTGGATTTCCCGACCAGTCGGACCAACCGCTGCGTACCACCGGTTCCCGGAAGCACCCCCAGCGTTACCTCGGGCAGGCCGACTTTCCCAGAGTCTTTTCGGGCAATCCGTATGTCAGCCGCCATCGCGATTTCGAGACCACCACCCACCGTGTGCCCATTGAGCGCTGCAATCACCAGCTTTGGGGTATGCTCAAGACGATTTAAGGTTTCGTTTGCATGTAGGCAGAAGCTGTACTTCCAATCAGGATCTGCCTCAGAGAGCATTCCGATATTTGCACCTGCACAGAAGAACTTGCCGCCCGTTCCTGTGATGACGATCACCTCAACTTCCTTATCGAACCTTGCCTCGATGATGTGTTGATCCAGCTGTCGCATCATCTCGTGGGTGTAGGTGTTCGCGGGAGGATCGTCTAGGGTTAGGATTGCGACTTTGTCACGCACTTCATAGTGGACCAGCACCTGATTTGACATCGGTATCCCCTGAGTCTTTGGCTCTTTTTAAGCGGCTTCCGTGTACACGCGGGTTGGCGCGAGTTCCATGCTACGCGAAATTAGCGGTATGATCCATCTTATGCCTACCATCAGGATCGTTCACCGTATTCCTTATGTGTTGCAAGAGACGGATAGACTAAGCACGATTGGTCATGCTTACTATGCGAAGAGTACAACTTTCATAGATAAGACAAAGTGAGTGTTCTGCAATTCGAGTGTGAGACGGGAGTAGGAAAATGAGTCGTCAGTTCATGGTTCTCATCGCCATCGTGGGTACACTTGGAGCTATAGTAGTCCCCGGAACCTCACAGGACGAAAGTACTGTGTACCGCGTACCGGTAACCGGTGAAATCGAACTAGGTCTTGCCCCGTACATCCAGAGGGCTGTCAAAGAAGCAACTGAGACAGGTGCGGTTGCGTTGATACTCGATATCGATACCCCGGGAGGCCGCGTGGACGCTGCAGAGATCATCTCTGACGCGCTGACGGACTCCGAGGTACCAGTCTACTCTCTCATCAATCGCCGAGCTTACTCAGCGGGTGCGTTGATCGCGCTCTCGACAAGCCGCATCTATATGCGACCGGCATCTGTAATTGGTGCGGCGACTCCTGTTGATGGCACTGGGACAAAGGCACCAGAGAAGATTGTTTCAGCCATGCGAAGCCAGATGAGGACACTTGCGGAAGCTAATGGACTCGAACCCGAGGTTGCTGCCGCAATGGTTGATGAGGACATCGAAATCGATGGTGTCGTGGAGAGCGGAAAGCTGCTTACGTTGACGACCGAAGAAGCCATTGAAATAGGCTACGCGGAAGCGATTGAAGATCTCGATGCACTACTCGTCCAGCTTGGTCATGAGGGCGCAACAGTCGTGACTCCCGAATTGAATTGGACAGAGCGCGTTGTGCGTTTCTTTTCTAGTTCAGTGGTGGCCCCATTCCTCCTATCTCTAGGGTTCCTCGGACTATTGGTTGAGATCAGAACACCTACGTTCGGCCTGGCTGGGACGATGGGGCTGATCTCTCTGTGCCTCTTCTTCGGTTCGAATATGATTATTGGCCTGGCCGGTCTAGAGGACGTGCTCATTGTTGGGGCAGGGCTAGCGCTTCTAGGGATCGAAGCGTTCGTTGTCCCGGGTTTCGGGATCTTTGGGGTGGCCGGGGTCGTGGCAATTGTCACCGGGCTCTACATGAGTCTGCTGGGCAATATTCCAACAATGCCGGATTTCACGCGGGCGGCTTGGGTTCTTGCTTCATCCACGCTACTGCTGATCGGCTCAGCTTGGGCACTGATACGGACCCTGCCGAGCAGCTCTCGACTGACAGAGAGCGGAATATTTCTACTGGCGAAGACGGCGAGCGCGATCGGCTATGAATCGGCCGAGGTCAGGAGTGACCTGGTCGGAAAACACGGTACCGCGATTACGGACCTACGGCCGGCGGGAACTGCTCTCGTAGGAGATGAGCGCATCGATGTCGTCTCAGAATCGGAATGGATTAGCGCAGGGACACCAGTTAAAGTCCTAAGTGCAGAGGGTTATCGTCACATAGTAAGATCTATCTCAGAACAAGAGGCCGAAGAGGCCTGAGCGACATAATTCAGCATACACATATTGGAGTGTAAGCATGGAAGACACGGCAATTATTTTTCCGTTAATCCTCACTGCCGGGGCAGTCATTTTTTTCTCGATCATCCTTTGGATGGTCCCGGTTCGCCTGTGGGTCGAGGCGATTTCAGCAAGTGTCAAAGTTGGAATCGGTTCGCTCATTGGAATGAGGCTGCGCAAGGTTTCCCCGCCCGCCATAGTTCGTCCGCTGATCACGGCGACCAAGGCCGGATTAGACTTAGACATCAACGAGCTTGAAGCGCATTACCTGGCAGGCGGTCGGGTTGACCGTGTCGTAGGTGCGCTCATCAGTGCGGATAAAGCGTCAATCGAGCTGAGCTTCAATCAAGCAGCAGCCATCGACTTAGCTGGTCGTGACGTTTTTGAAGCGGTTCAGGTCTCCGTCATCCCAAAGGTCATCAATACACCGAAGGTCGCGGCGATGGCAAAAGACGGGATTCAACTTATAGCGATCGCCCGTGTCACGGTGCGCGCAAACATCGACCGCCTCGTCGGTGGTGCGGGTGAAGAGACGATTCTCGCCCGAGTGGGGGAGGGCATCGTATCCACGATTGGTTCAGCAGACACACATGCGGGTGTGCTCGAGAATCCGGACGCGATCTCGAAGATGGTTCTCGGGAAAGGACTCGACTCGGGTACGGCCTTTGAGATTCTGTCGATTGATATCGCGGATGTCGATGTGGGCAAAAACATCGGCGCAGAACTCCAGACAGATCAGGCAGAAGCTGATAAGCGGGTAGCCCAGGCTCGTGCTGAAGAGCGACGTGCGATGGCCGTTGCTGCGGAGCAAGAGATGAAGGCTCTCGTAGTGGAAATGAAGGCGGAAGTCGTGAAGGCTGAGGCACAGGTGCCCCTCGCACTGGCCGACGCATTCCGAGAGGGCCATCTCGGTGTGATGGACTACATGCGGTACGGCAACATTGAGGCAGACACGGCGATGCGTGAATCCATCGCCGGTGATGATGACGAAACAGAGTAAGTACTCAGACTGATGGATATTGAAATTCTGGGATACCTCCTGGTCTTCCTGTGGTTTGTTTTTGGATCACTCCTCAATAGGAAGCAGAAGAACCAGCGTGCTCAGGAACCGGTGGAGCTGGAGTGGGATCAGGAAGAGCAAGAGGTCTGGAGTGAAGAGCCACTTGCCCGCGACTCTGGAAGAGAACGCAAGGCCACTGAAATCTTACCAGCTGACCTTTGGGAGGAGATCACTGGTGCAATGCGACTTCCAGAACCGGAACCGGTTGAGGAGACACCTCTGCCGGAGAGGGAGCCGGTTCGAACGAGTCGAAAGCGCCAGCCCGACCCATCAGTTCATCCAATCCACAGCACACACCCAGAGTACGGAACTGATCCATCTGAGCGAACGGCGTCCATCCAACACGGGTTGGGCTCTTTAACCGATTCGCTGGAACTCCGAGCCTCAGTAGCGAGGGATCAGCTGGGCTTGGGGGACCGCAAAGCGCTAAGGAAAGCGGTGATCCTACACGAGGTGCTGGGGCCTCCTCTTGCTTTACGGGAGCAGCAACAAGCGGACACCATCACATCTCGCCTCTGGCCATCTTTCTGAGAACAGTCTGGAGTATGCCGCGGTTGTAGTAATACTCGACGTCGATGTCTGAATCGAGTCTGGCTTTCGCGCTAAAGTGAATCTTAGCGCCGTCGTTATTGGTAGCTACTACCTCGACTGTATCGCCTGGCTCCAGTCCATCGGCTACACCAGAAATATCGAAGGTTTCATGCCCGGTAAGTCCCAAGCTCTCAGCAGTGGTGCCGTCTTCGTATTCGAGGGGTAAGACTCCCATTCCGACGAGGTTACTCCTGTGAATCCTCTCGTAGCTTTCTGCTATAACTGCATGGACACCCAGGAGGTCTGTGCCTTTTGCTGCCCAGTCACGTGAACTTCCCGTTCCATACTCCCTTCCTGCGAGTATCACTAATGGTGTTCCAGCGTCACGGTATCGCATTGCGGCTTCATAGATCGGCATAACCTCTTCGGTAGGGAAGTGGACTGTATGCCCACCTTCCTGGCCTTCTAGAAGAAGGTTCTTGATGCGCACGTTACCAAAGGTGCCACGCATCATGACTTCGTGGTTTCCGCGACGTGAACCGAAAGTATTGAAGTCTTTGACCTCAACATTGTTTTCCTGCAAGTACGACCCAGCTGGTTCTGATTTTGGGATCGCTCCTGCTGGGGAGATGTGGTCAGTTGTAACGGAGTGACCGAGCAGCGCGAGTACTCGCGCTCCCTGGATGTCATTACCAGGGGGGACTTCAAGTTCCATGTCATCAAAGAACGGCGGCCTGCAAATGTAGGTTGAGACTTCATCCCACTCGTAGAGGGTGCCTTCTTCTGGAAGTGGAAGTGCCTGCCAGTTCTCGTCTCCAGTTGTTACTGAAGAATAGCGTTTGGTAAACATCTCTGGTTTCAATGCATTGGCGACGGTATCTCGAACCTCTTCCTGTGAGGGCCATATATCAGAAAGGAAAACCGGACGCCCCTCTTGGTCGCGACCCAGGGGCTCATTGTACAGGTCAATATCAACCCTTCCTGCGAGAGCATAAGCAACCACCAGCACTGGTGATGCGAGATAGTTCGCACGGACAAGCGGGTGAATACGAGCTTCGAAATTACGATTTCCAGATAGTACAGAAGCCACGACCAGTCCTTCTTGCTCTACAGCTTCTTGGATTTTTTCAGGGAGAGGGCCGCTATTTCCGATACACGTCATGCAGCCGTATCCGACAACGTGGAAACGCAGTGCTTCCAGATAGGGTAAGAGCCCAGACTCGGTAAGGTAGTCAGTTACGACTCCACTACCTGGAGCCATTGCGGTCTTAACCCAGGGCTTGATATCGAGTCCCCGCTCAACCGCTCTCTTGGCTAGTAACCCCGCTCCGACCATCACTGATGGATTTGAAGTGTTTGTGCAGCTCGTTATAGAGGCGATGACCACTGTACCATCCCCGATTTCATAATCACCGTCATCGGTCTCGACCATAAAGGCCCGACTTGGGGCACCCATTTCCGCTACTGCTGTTGTTTGTTCCTGGCCACCGATCAGGCTCTCACCTTCCCACTGTTCTGGTTCGCTTGCACCATCTGGAAGTGTGAATCCAGCCGGAACGAGCCCCGTCAAATCCCGCTTGAACTGAGCTCGCATGTCCTCCATCCTGATTCGATCCTGGGGCCGTCTCGGTCCCGCTAGGCTCGGCTCTACAGTTGAGAGATCAAGTGCAAGGTCAGATGTGTATGACGGGTCGGGGGTATCATCAGTACGAAATAGACCGAGTTCCTTCGAGATCCGGTCAATACGCTGAACCATTTCCTCCGAGCGTCCTGTACCGCGTAGATAGTTCAGTGTGGCTTGGTCAACTGGAAAAAAACCAATGGTTGCACCGTATTCGGGTGACATGTTGGCCAAGGTAGCCTTATCCGGAAGAGACAAGTTACTGAGTCCCGCACCGTAGTATTCCACAAAGCTGCCCACGACACCGTGTTCGCGAAGCATCTCAGTCACACACAGTACCAGGTCTGTTGCTGTCGCTCCCTCTGGAAGTGTTCCCGTGAGCTTCACACCTACAACCTCGGGTAGCAGCATGTAGTACGGTTGCCCGAGAACAACAGCTTCTGCTTCGATTCCCCCTACTCCCCAACCCACGACACCTAGGCCGTTGATCATCGTGGTATGTGAGTCGGTGCCAACCACCGTGTCAGGATAGGCGAGCCAGGTGCCTTCGTGCTCTCGTCGGTGAACGACAGAAGCGAGGTATTCGAGATTCACCTGGTGAACGATTCCTGTACCAGGTGGTACGACAGAGAAGTTATTAAACGCTTCCGCTGCCCAGCGGAGGAGAGTATATCGTTCCCGATTTCGCTCGAATTCCCTCTCTACATTGAGCCGGAAAGCGTCAGCGAAACCAAAGTGGTCTACCTGCACCGAGTGATCGATTACGAGGTCAGCGGGAACGACCGGGTTGATTCGCTGAGGGTCGCCACCCAATGCCTTGAGTCCGTCACGCATCGCCGCTAAGTCGACCACTGCAGGAACGCCGGTAAAGTCCTGTAGCACAACGCGTGTCGGCATGAAAGGAACATCGCTGCCGGATTTCTCAGGACTCCACTCGCCCACAGCCAGTACATGCTCCTCTGAAACGTATCCGCCGCCGGCATGTCTCAAAGCATTCTCAAGCAGGATGCGTATTGAAAAAGGCAATCGATCTAGTGAGCTGATGACCGCTTCTTCCTCAAGCTTCTCTATGCGATAGAAGGATGTCGGACCCTCAGGGAGGTCGGTGGTCGTAAGCGCCCCGAAGGGGTCAGGTCTCTTCTCCTGCACTGTGGCTCCCGGAGTAAGTTTGAGATTTTCTAGGCTTAATGATGACCGAAGTGGCTCGCCGTGTCAGGGTCGGAATATTGGTGTGGGAAGACGCAGGTTGCCGTTATAGAATCTACATGTTCCATCCCAGCAAATCTCCCCTGACTTGTCGAAACACAGATTGCCGACTTTATCCTTGATCTTTAGGTAGATAACGTTCCCGGCAGATGTTGTGTGAAGAATGGGAGGTGGAGAGAGATTGGCCGGACGTGGATAACTGATTGCCCGGGAAGTGCATGATGGCACATAAGGACCGACCTGAGAGCCCAGCGCATGATGGTCAGCGCGCTTGGGGGTCAGCGAGTATCGAACTCCCGAGGCGTTTCAACCGAGATCTAATGAGTGGCAAGATGCGGATTGTTTTAAATAGGTATCTGATTGTTGGATTGATTGTGCTTACCGGATGCGTGAGTGAATCGCAAAGCGGCATCGTCGCTCAGGTTGAAGATTGGATTTTGACGGAAACCCGACTGGCGGATCTTCTTGTTCTTGCCCAGCCATTTCCCCTCGATTCAGCGGCAGTGGAAGATCTCGTGCGGCACTGGGTTGGGGCGGCCGCGATCGCTCAAGTTTCCAGTAACGAAGATCTTTATGATGGAGAGGAAGTAGTTCGCTTCTCGACTTGGCTAGAACGTGAAGAATCCATCCTCCAGCAGGAGCGAGAACAGAGGCTTGGGGAAACCGTAGTGGTAGACTCCAGCATGGTGGAGCGCTTCTTCCGAGATGGTTCTTATCGTCTATTGGCTCACGTATTACGACGAGTGGGAGCAGAGACCACTCAAGAGGAGAGGGCACTTCAACGTCGCACCGCCCAGCGTATTCTGGACGAACTCATAGCAGGTGGCAGCTGGCGCGCTGCGGTATCAGAAAGTGAAGATTCTGACACAAGGGAAGCCAGTGGGCTTCTCGGGCTCCTGGGTCGCGGCGAATTACTTCCAGAACTAGACAGAGTCGCTTTCCAGCTTCAGCCCGGACAGGTATCCGGTATAACCCAAACCAGCCGAGGATTTCATATCCTACATCGCCCACGCTTGGAAGAGGTATCTGACCTTTATGCGATGCACCTCAGAGACCGTTTTCTAACCGAAGCCGAAGAAAGGTCCGATCAAGGACTGTTGGTGCAAAGAAGTTGGCTTATATCCTCAGACGCGATTACGAGCCTCCGAGAAATCGCGGATGACCCTTCAGCATGGCTTGGGACCGATTTGTTGCTCGGATCTTGGCAGGGCGGAACTCTTTCAGCAGAAATGGCTGCTAGGTATGTACTTGCTCTTCCTCCAGCTGCCCGCCGCGAGATGGTCGCCGCACCTGATGAGTCTCTAGGAGCGTTCGTTGAACAGCTCGCAGTTCGAGGGATACGACTAGGTGATGCCCGAGAGAGAGGGTTGGAACTCAGTGAAGAAGTACTGGTCCAGTTGAAAGAGAGTCACCAGGCAGATGTTCGCCAGTGGTATCAGGGGTTGGCCATCGATGAGATGGCCGCGCCGGAGAGGTCGAGCCTCACTCAATATATGGAGGGTGTGGTATCGCGGCGCGGCATAACTGCCAACTTGAGACCACTCTTTGAGGTGTGGTTACTAGAGCGAGTGGATTGGGTTTTGGTTGAGTCCAGCATCCCTAAAGCGTTGTTAAAAGTTCGAAATTTACTGGAAGGTGTTGAACCTTCGGGTTCTCAATGAAGGCCGAATTAAGCTTTAGACGTACAAGGTGGATCATTCAAAAAGCTCTGCCTGCATCGACAGTCTTTGCTATGGCTGCATGCACTGCATCTGATGCACCTGTTTCAGCCATCCTACCTGGGGAAGCCATACCTGCTTTATCAGATGCAAACAGAGGCCGTTTCTTGCTAGGTCGTGCGTTATTTGAACGTATTGCGACACAGGACGAAGGCTTGGGGCCTCTCTACAACCAGGACCGCTGCAGTAGTTGTCATGATCAGCCGACTATTGGCGGAGCGAGTTCTGCATCAGCCCGGGTCTTAAAAGCGACACGATTCATGGACGGTCGATGTGATCGCCTTGAGGCCCTAGGTGGTGACAACATTCAGCTTCAAGTGACTGAGCTTTTTGCTGCCCACGGGTTTGGAGCTGAAGGGATTCCGCTGGAAGCTACTGACAGCGGGTACGTTACTGCCCCGTCTCTTTTTGGTCTGGGTCTTATTGAGGCAATTCCTGATTCAGTTCTATTGTCCATCGCGGATCCAGAAGACCGAGACGGGGACGGGATTTCCGGAAGGTTGCCACGCATGGCTGATCAGCGTTCAGCCAGGTTTGGTCGCAAGGGTGATGCGGCAAGCATCGAGGACTTCGTTGAGAGTGCTCTCCGATTTGAGCTCGGTTTCACGACCCCTAGATATCCGGAAG
>CAWVZF010000082.1:0-8725 GCA_963934665.1 uncultured bacterium
GTGACCCTTCCTGCATGCCCACTGCCTACGATCTTGGCAAGATCAATCCCGTGTTCCGCCGCGATCTTGCGCACGACCGGGGTAGAGCGCGTCCTTAGCCGCTCTTCCGCACTCTGGCCCACATCTAAGGTCTCAGTCGCTACCAAGGATGGTTCTACCGCATCTGGTAGCTCTGGTGGCTCACTCGACGAATCATCTGGCTCTCGAATTTCTTCCGATGTCGTATCGACTGATGCTATCCCTTCTGGATCAATTAGAGCCACAACAGTACCGACCTCGACCGTCTCTCCTTCCTCAACCACTACCTCAACCAGTATGCCTGCCGAGGGTGCCGGGATCTCCGCATCTACTTTGTCAGTAGAAATCTCCAAGATTGGCTCATCACGCTCGACTGTATCACCAACCTGCTTCATCCATTTAGAGACAGTCCCTTCGGCGATCGACTCACCCATCTGAGGCATAGGAACTTCTATGCGAGCCACGCTAGGTCACTCCAGTGTGGAGGGGATATACGCGAAACTTCGCGGCATGCTCAGTACGCAGCAAGATATCTCCCAGCCGTGACAATATCCTCAACTTGTGGCAGGAAATAATCTTCCAAAGAGCCAGCATACGGAACAGGAGAATCGATTGCAGTTACTCTGAGAATCGGTGCATCAAGCCACTCAAATGCTCTCTCATTCAAGCGGATGGCAATCTCGCCCGCTATCCCACCCGTACGTGTATCCTCGTGCACGACAAGAACTCTTCCAGTACGCTTCAAACTCTCTACAATCGCGTCCTCATCAAGAGGTAAAAGCGTCCTAAGGTCTATGATTTCTACTCCTACACCGTCCTCTTGCTCAAGTTTTTCTGCAGCCTCAATAGACTTGTAGACCATGGCACCATACGTGACGAGGGTAAGATCAGAACCCTCCCTGACAGTTCGAGCTTTACCAAGTGGTACAACGTAATCTTCATCTGGAAGTACTTCCCTAAGATTCGGTGCGCGGTATAGAGCTTTGTGTTCTTCAAAGATGACTGGGTTGTCATCCCGAATCGCTGCTTTTATAAGACCTTTAGCATCGTAAGCAGAACTCGGATAGACAATTTTGAACCCCGGTGTATGGAAGAACGCCATTTCCACATTTTGAGAATGGAAAGGCCCCCCCCTGTTACCCCCACCAACGGGCCCTCTTACCACGATCGGCATAGGGCCAGCACCTCTGTATAGTGAGGTAGCAATATAGTTCGTAAGTACATCGTAAGCGGGTGAGATGAAGTCCATGAACTGCATCTCTACAACGGGTCTCAAACCCATGTGAGCAGCTCCAGCCGCGGCCCCAGTGAACCCGCCCTCTGCAATAGGTGTGTCTATTACACGTAGATCTCCAAAATAATCAAGAAAACCACGAGTAACCTTAAACGCGCCTCCGTAGACCCCGATATCTTCTCCCATCAAGAATACGCTATCATCCCTAAGCATCTCCTCAAACAACCCTTCACTGACTGCTTCCAGCAGGGTGACAGGCTCCCCACGTATTGTCTTATTGAGATGCTCAGGAGCAGCATGGTTCATGTATTTAACTCACTGCTATCTCTTCTATAGGGCCCATCCGTCCGTGTCCACGGGTGCTGGGTTATAGTATCTGTGTAAACACCCTTCACAGCATCCCGACCATCTGGAACTGATTCACCGGTAGCCTGTTCTGCCGCCAACCTGCACTCCTCTTCTGCGCGTCTTTTAATCTTATGGAGGATCGATTCTGCTGCCCAATCTTCTTCTAAGATCCTGCGCTCAAATAAATCAATGGGATCACGATCCTCCCACATGGCAAGTTCGTCCGGATCGACATAATCCTGAGGATCATGCTGTGCATGGCCAAGGCGTCTATAATACTTCAACTCTACCATCTGAGTGCCTTTCCCTGCTCTTGCATACCCCGCTGCACGGCTAACCGCTTCATATACCGCCACAACATCAGTCCCATCCACAGATTCTGAACCAATCCCATACCCAGCTGCTTTCTCAGTAAAACTTTGGACTCGGGTATTCTTACGTGTGGCTGTTGAAAACGCCCATTGATTAGCCTCAACCATCAGAATCAACGGACAACGCTGAACTGCAGAAAAATTGAGGCCTTCATGCCAGGCACCCGTCGATGATGCACCATCTCCGTAGAAGACCATACCCACACGGGACTCACCTCTAACCTTAAAAGACAGTGTAATTCCAGCCATGACCTCTAACATGGTTCCAAGTGGTGAGACCGGACCAATGATTCCCTTCTGAAAATCAACCCAATGGACGTTGGCTTCTTTGCCACCAGTTGGAGCGGTCGCCCGCCCCATATATTGACGAAAGAAGTCGACTAATTCTCCACCGAATAGAAATAAGGCTCCCGCAGCTCGTACCGTCGGCGCAAGAAAGTCACCTGTCCCATCTGTTTGACGATTGAGTGCAAAGGCAGCACCCACGGCCCCAGCTTCCTGTCCGAGTGATCGGTAAACTCCTCCGGTCACATGGCCCTGCTTTTGTAACATCTCTAGCCGTTCTTCAGCTGCTCGCGTAAGCACTAGTGAATGGTACAGTCCAAGGATTTGAGTCTGATCAAGTCCAGCTCTTAGAGAATCAGACATCGGCTCCACAGATAGCAGAGTGGACCCCACTAGGGAGGCCTTTAACGCCTCCGAATACCACTGAGATTTCCTTAGTTACCCGAATTACCTGGGTCTTCGGTCGTACCTGTCGTAGCACCTTCCGTGGGCTCCTCGCCGAGGCCTGGGACTACTGAGACAGGAGCGGGCGCCGCGGAAGGCGCCTCGACCTGGATCACGGACTCGGGTTGTCTGACACGTGAGGACATCACTGATAGCACAAGCGCCAAGACCAAGAATATAGTTCCTGAAATCCATGTGGCTCTGGTCAAAACTGTGGTCGCTTGTCGCCCTCCTAATATCCCTTCAGTCATCGCAGCGCCACCACCGACTGCGGCTAGACCACCACCTTTTCCGGACTGAAGTAAGATTACGACTGACATAAATATGCCGTCGACTACTAAGACAGCTAGCAAGAATGTATACATCTTCCTCGTATTCCCTTATTCCCCGCGGGAGTGATACGCTAAACGTCGGAGAGCACCCGAGGGGTGTCAACGGCAACTTCAGCCAGCCGCGCGGGTGATCTCAGCAAACGATTGAGGGTTGACGCTGGCACCACCAACGAGGACCCCATCTACATCCTGCGCTGCAAGGAGTTCTGTTGCGTTACTTGGTTTAACTGAGCCTCCATAGAGAATCTCCGTCCGAGCTGCAGCCGTAACACCAATCGCTTGCTCCAATCGATTCCGAAGTGTCCCGTGGGCTCCAGCTGCATCCTTTGGCGTTGCTGTTTTTCCTGTACCAATCGCCCAAACTGGCTCATACGCGATTAGAAAACGGATTTCAGGATCAGGGATCGAGGCTAAGGCCAAATCAAGCTGGGTTAAGATCACTTCACTGACTCGACCCGCTTCACGCTCTTCAAGTGTCTCTCCAACACAAATCACCGGTATGAGATCCTGCCGAAGAACGGCAGCAACCTTAAGTGCGACTTGTTCATCCGTCTCACCGAACAATTGCCTTCTTTCGGAGTGTCCCACGAGAGCGTAGCTAGCACCTGCACTAGCTGCCATCTCCGCAGAAATCTCACCCGTGAACGCTCCACTATTCTCCCAGTGAACATTCTGGATACCAAGTTGGACTCTTGAATCTCTGTTCTCACATTTATAAGCAGCTAAAAGAGAGATGGCCGGAGGAAAAATCAGGACCTCGTTATCAGCCATCATTTCATCAATTTCGAAAGCACTGAAAAAGGTACGAGCCTCTTCCGGAGCCATGTGCATTTTCCAGTTTCCTGCGATGACCGCCACGTCTACTCCTTATCACTCAAGGAATGAACACCAGGTAATGTCTTTCCTGCCAAGAAAGCCAACGAGGCACCGCCACCACTCGAAACATGAGTGAGCCGGGAGGTCACCCCTGCAAGGTCAGCTGCCATCGCAGAATCCCCACCCCCTACTACAACCAAAGCCCCCCTATCGCAGACATCAGCAACAGAATGGGCGAGATCTATGGTCCCGACACCGAATGGAGGGGTTTCAAAGACTCCCATAGGTCCGTTCCACAAGATTGTCTGGGCGCTATCAATCACCTCCCGAAAAGCAGTAGCCGTTAACGGCCCAATATCTAATACCATGTCGTCGTGCCCAACGGCCGTAGATGCTACGACTCGATGGGGCGCACCCTCCCGCAGTTCCTTAGCTACTATGCAGTCTACAGGAAAAAGCAACTTGTCCCCGCTCTTCTGGAGAAGATCTCGCGCAATTGGAATACGATCTTCTTCGACGAGTGATGCTCCTGTGGACAGCCCCATGGCCCGGAAAAAAGTGTTCGCCATCGCACCACCGATAAGTAATCGGTCCACACGCTTAAGTAAGGAAGAGATTACGTCGATCTTTCCAGATATCTTTGCACCACCAAGGATTCCCACAAACGGATGGCTTGGCTTGGTCATTGCTCTTCCAAGAAAGTGAAGCTCTCGGGCCATTAGTAACCCCGCTACTGCCTCTCTACCTTTTGCTCTCATCGCATCCGCTAACCCTGCTGTCGAAGCATGCGCCCGGTGTGCAGCTCCAAAAGCATCGTTCACGAATAGATCCCCGAGTTCCGCCCAAGATTCAGCCAGATCCGAAGCGTTATCCAGCTCGCCAGACAGAAATCGTGTGTTTTCAAGCATCACAAGATCACCGGACAGAGATTGTCCTCTTCCTATCGGATCAGCTACAAACTCGACGCTCGATGACAGAAGCTCACTAAGACGTTCAGCAATCGGTTCTAGGGAGTAGACAGAACTTGGACTCGCGTCCGGACGCCCTAGGTGAGAAAGTAGGATGACACGGGCACCAGCTTCGCGGAGGAACCTTAGTGTCGGGAGTGATGCGACAAGACGATGGTCATCCGCAATCTCGCCATCTTGCATAGGGGCATTCAGGTCAGCCCGTACGAGGACCGTCCGACCTGAAAGCTTCCGGTGATCGAATTCTTCAAGCCTCTTCTTGTCGCACATGGACTCCCTTAGTCCCTCATCGAGGCAGGAAGTCGCTCCCCCACAAAACTCACAAGGTCAATGACACGATTTGAGTAGCCCCACTCATTGTCATACCAGGCTAGCACCTTGACCATGCGACCATCCATAACCGCAGTTGAAAGTGAGTCGACTACTGAACTGTGTGGGTTTCCGGTGTAGTCGATGGACACAAGTGGCTCATCTGATACACTCAAGATCCCCTTGAGCGACCCAGAAGCAGCTTCCCGGAAAGCTGCATTGATTTCCTCTTTAGTAGTGTTCTGATCGACTTCAGCAACCAGATCAACGAGAGAGACATCTGCAGTCGGAACCCGTATCGACATTCCATCGATGTGCCCTAAGACCTCAGGAAGTACTAAACCTGTCGCTTTTGCTGCTCCCGTGGTCGTTGGGATCATAGAAAGTGCAGCCGCACGAGCTCTTCTAAGGTCCTTATGTGGAAGATCAAGGATGCTTTGATCATTCGTATACGCGTGAATCGTAGTCATCAATCCGTGTCGAAATCCGACCGTCTCTAACAAAACCTTGACCACTGGTGCCAGACAGTTTGTCGTGCAACTCGCGTTAGAGATCACATGGTGCTCATCGGGATCATACCTATCCTGATTGACCCCGAGCACTACTGTAAGATCTTCGTTCTTACCAGGAGCCGATATGATCACCTTACGAGCACCAGCTTCAAGATGATTCGCCGCTCCCTTCCGATCACGAAACATCCCTGTCGACTCAATAACAATATCAACTTCCAGTTCTGCCCATGGCAGGGCACTCGGGTCCCTTTCACTTAGAACCCGGACATTGTCTCCATCTAAAACCAATCCATCATCCGAGACCTTAACGTCCCCCATATAAGTCCCGTGAACCGAATCATACTTCAGGAGATGGGCGAGCGTCTTAGCATCTGTAAGATCGTTCACCGCGACAAAGTCTATGTCGCTACGGCCAGCCTGCTTGACACTACGTAGAATATTACGACCGATCCGTCCGAATCCGTTAATCGCTACGCGGATTGGCATGGCTTATATACTCCTGATTTTAAAAATGAAAGTTGACCAGACGGGGAAGATAACGTCTGCGTTAATCGAACGGGGAGCAGTGAAGAACACATTCATACAGGTCATGATATTTTCTGGACTGAAACCACACACTTCAATCGATCAAACTCATCTCCATCGCCGCCCGCATAGCTTCAACTGGGGCGGGAATCCCCCACCATCTTTCAAACGATACAGCCCCTTGCTGAACTAGCATCTCAGCCCCGTCAGTGGCCCGAATATCCATCGCCTTCGCTGCTCGAACAAAAGGCGTAACATGCTTCCCATATACAAGATCCATCGCCGCCCCAACACTACCCAAACACTCTAAATCCACCGGTGAGGCATCATTCTCCTCAAGCCCGAGACAGGTAGCGTTAATAACCAGGTCGAAATCTTCTCCTTCAATTTCCTCCAGGACCTGGATGACCTGTGTTCTCTCTCCTCCAATACGACGTGACATCGACCTAGCCCGCTCAGGGGTACGATTGAAAATCACGATCTCATCAACCCCTTCTTTAATCAGACCCAATAGGGAGGCTCTCGCAGCGCCCCCTCCACCTAAGAGGAGAACTCTGATTCCTGAGAGCACCCCGCCGATGAATAACCTCAAAGCACTCGTGAAACCATTTACATCAGTATTGTCCCCATGGATTCGGCCCGTTTCATCTCCCCAAAAAGTGTTGCAAGCACCGGTTTGTACGACTGCTTCGCTCGCAATCTCAACGATTGCTGCAGCTTTCTCCTTATGAGGTAGCGTAATGTTACCCCCACCTCCAGAACGAGCGATGCTAGCCATGAAGCCCTCAAGGTCCTCTTCCTTGCATTGCAGAGCGACATAGACCCCATCAACTCCCGCAGCTTCAAATGCCTTATTCTGAATTTCCGGCGACATAGAGTGCACGACAGGGTCACCGAGGAGCGTTAGTAGCCGGGTCTTCGCCGTGAAATTCATTTACAGTCTGTAGGGCCGATTCTCTGCAGAACCTTGTCGACCAAGTCTCTAATCAAATCAAATGTCTCCAAGTATTCCTGTTCTGTTCCTCCGACCGGATCAGGCACTGACTCCGATATTCCTCCACCTTCCCGTTCATCCGCAAATGATGTAATTAACGAAGAGATTCCACCGGCCCCAAGCTCGGTGACACTCATGAAGTGGGCAGTAGACATCACTAGGATCAAGTCTGCCCAAGCTGCGACCTTTTTAGTTAAGAACGTGGCACGATGTCCTGTGAGGTCGAGCCCATGCGCTTCCGCAGCCCTTAATGCGCCACTTGAAGCAGCAGCAGTATCAAATGCAGCGATACCCGCTGAGCGCACTTCAACACTGTTCCAGCCCCGCTGTTCTATTTCATTTCGAGCTATAACCTCAGCCATAGGACTCCGGCACGTGTTACCAGTGCATACAAACAGGAGCCGTAAAGGCTGCTCGACTCTAGATCGCTTTTCCATGTAGCTCTGGTATGACCTCAGCCAAATTCGAAATCTGAACCTTTCCTTTTCGTAAAACTTCCAGTGGTTTCACCGTGCAATCCACAATCGTAGATGGCTCAGAAATTGGTAGTGTACCCGCATCAATCAGCATGATGTCCTTTCCATTGAGACGACGAACCACTTCGACGACCTCGGAAGTCGATTTCGCAGGTAGTTCACCGGGATAATTCACACTTGTGGAAGTGAGAGGGGTACCCAATTTCTTTAATATGCGCTGAACAATCGGATTAGAGCTCACACGCACAGCAACTTTATCACTTTTGCTGCGGATTCCGGGCGGGAAGATACTTCGGGAATCGTGGAGTACCAAGGTTAATGCTCCTGGCCAAAAGGCCGACCCGAGCAGATGCGCCTCATCATTCCAAGCCAACCCAGCAACCTCTTCAGCTGTGGGAGTCAGTATGATCAGTGGCTTCTCACGCGTTCTACGCTTTAGTGCCTGGACACGACTAACCCCTTTTGTGGTTGGCAGAGACCCAAAGCCATACACAGTCTCTGTGGGGTAGGCGATTACGCCTTCTCCCCGGACATGCGTGACCGCTAGATCGAGATCCGCTTCGGAATCACTGAGCAAATCGATGTTCAAGAATTTGTCAGACATCACCACACTGTAGACCCAGGATTGCTTGAGCAATTATCAGGTCCGCGGGACGAGTCACCTTGATGTTTGTACCCCCGTCATCGACCATTTGTAGACGAGCGCCGAAAGACTCGAGCAGCATAGCGTCATCTGTTCCAACCTCTCCACTTTCGTACGCTTTCCGAAGGAGATTAGCAGGAAACACCTGAGGCGTATGCGCATGCCAAAGAACATTTCGGTCTGCTGTTTCCAACACCTGAAACTCTTCGTTAACACGTTTGATCGTATCGATAACAGGACATCCAGCCACTGCACACACACCAGTGGTTGCCAAATCAATACATTCTCCAACTATAGCACTTGTCACCAGCGGACGGACGGCATCGTGGATAGCAATCACGTCTAGGGTTGTAGGGAGTACGCTCACGGCATTCCTGACCGACTCAGTCCGGTTGACTCCTCCTTCAACTAACTTGATACGGTCATCCAACCTTCTGATCCAGTCAGTTA
>CAWVZF010000083.1:0-8696 GCA_963934665.1 uncultured bacterium
ACACCTGAGTGAAGATTATTAATATGAGAGCCCGAAGGGCTTCTCCGGAACACTGTGGTGTACGACAATACTCAGGATGGGCCGTCAGGCTGACCTCTTTTCGCATTAGGAGTTGCTCGCATGCAGATGATGAAGGTTTTTGTGCTCATGACAGGGCTTACTGTGCTTCTTGTGGTCGCAGGAGACTATTTGGGTGGTCCGGATATGGCTCTTCTGTTTCTTGGCATAGCAATCGTCATGAATGTGAGCGCGTACTGGTTTAGTGATCGGGCAGTGCTAAAAATGTACGATGCTAAGGTGATTGGCTCCGATGACGCGCCCGAACTCTATACGATGGTGGATCGTTTAAGATCAGAGGCGAATTTGCCGATGCCCACCATCGCGATCGCACCCTCAGAGCAGCCGAATGCGTTCGCCACAGGTCGGAACCAAAACCATGCCGTTGTATGTGTTACTTCCGGGATTCTCCAGTTGGTCTCCACAAGAGAATTGGAAGGAGTGATCGCACATGAACTCGCTCACATTAAGCACCGTCATATGCTGGTCGGGACTGTGGCCGCCACGGTTGCTGGGGCAATCGCGATGCTCGCGAGCATCGCGAAGTGGGGTCTGTTTTTGGGAGGAAGAGGAAGGCGATCTGACGGGGGCGGGAACCTGTTCGTTATGATCGCCGCGATGATCATCGCACCTATGGCAGCAGCGATCATCCAGATGATGATTAGCCGTTCCAATGAGTTTCAGGCTGACGCAACGGCGGCGAGGATCACCAGTGATCCGGCGGGACTTGCGAGTGCACTACAAAAGATCGAGAGCTATGCGCAGAAGATTCCGATGCAAGTCAATCCAGCGGCAGCGCAGCTGGCCATCATCAACCCACTAGCGGGTTCGGCTCGCGACACGATGTCTAGATTATTCAGCACCCACCCACCGACCGAGAAACGGGTCGCCAAGCTTCGAGGAATGAGAATCTAAAAGGCGCGTTTGGTAGGCTGGTGCATCGAAGATTCCAATTTCGTTATAGCTCTATGCTTGGATTGGGCTTGTCTTGGCTAGTCGGTTAGTATTGCAGGCTATGCCGCAATCCCCATCATCTCCACCTATGACAGCCGAAGAGAAGCTCGTCATTCGTGGAGCGCGCCAACACAACCTCAGGGGGATTGATCTAGAACTTCCTCGTGAGAAACTGATCGTCATCACCGGTCTCTCGGGATCTGGAAAATCATCTCTGGCGTTTGATACGATTTATGCGGAAGGACAACGACGCTACGTCGAATCTCTTTCAGCGTATGCACGTCAATTTCTTGGACTCATGGAGAAGCCCGATGTCGATGCAATCGAGGGCCTCTCTCCAGCGATCTCTATAGAACAAAAAACCGTTGCGAAAAACCCGCGTTCTACTGTGGGTACGGTGACCGAGATCTACGATTACCTACGACTTTTGTGGGCACGGATTGGAATTCCTCATTGTCATTCATGTGGAGATCCAGTCCTGAGACAGCCGGCCACACAGATTGTTGATCAACTCCTGGGCCTTCCTGATGGAACCAGAATCGAAGTTCTTGCCCCTCTGGTACGCGGTAGGAAAGGGGAATTCGCCGCGATGTTTGAACGAGCACGCAAGGAAGGTTTTGTGCGAGTCCGAGCTGATGGCGAGACCTATGACCTGACTGAACCTCCGCAGCTCAATAGATATGAAAACCACGATATTTCGGTTGTCGTTGATCGTTTGGTGGTGCGTGCCGACGACAGAGAGCGCATGGCGGACTCTGTTGAAACCGCGCTAAGAACAGGAGATGGTGCTCTCCAGGTCGTCGAGCATATCAAAGGCAGTGAGCCTGTGGAGCACGTTTTTAGTGAACGTTATGCCTGCCAAACCTGCGGAACGAGTCTATCAGAACTCGAGCCAAGACAGTTTTCATTCAACTCTCCATACGGTGCTTGCGATGAGTGTGGGGGTCTTGGCACGAGCAAGGAACTGAACCCGGATCTTCTCATTGGTGACTCTGGGTCTTCCATCCTGGAGGGTGCCATTGCGCCTTGGGGCACTCCTTCAGGGAATGTGCTCCACTCTGTAATCCCAGGACTTGCAGCGGCGTATGAATTTGATCCCAGTTTGCCCTGGAGTGAGCTAGACGAGGAGGTGCGCGACGCGATCATTGGCGGGTCGGGCACGATGAAGCTTCGGTTTCCGTATAAGTCGGGATCCGGGAAGGTCGAGACTTATTACGAGGATCGATGGGAGGGTGTGCGAGCTAACGTAGACCGACGCTACAGTGAAACGACTTCGGAATCCGTTCGTAAACAGCTGGAAGACTATATGTCGACGCTTGCTTGTGCTGCTTGCGATGGGACTCGTCTGAAACCTGAATCGCGAGCAGTAACAATCGTGGGCCGCTCCATTGGGGAGATTGGTGAGTTGTCGATTAGCGAAGCCGGTGAATTCTTCAATTCTCTCCTTAGTGAGGAGGTGTTCCAGACCGGGATCCAATCAAATGATTGGAAACAGCCTCCTATTCCGGTTGAGGTCGCTGGCCCCATCCTGAGGGAAGTCAAGGAACGGCTGCGTTTTCTCTGTGATGTGGGACTCGACTACCTTACGCTGGGTCGTGCTGCCGGTTCACTCTCTGGTGGCGAGGCGCAGCGGATTCGTCTCGCTACGCAGATCGGCAGCCGTTTAGTAGGCGTGCTCTACATCCTAGATGAACCTTCGATAGGGTTACACCAACGCGATAACGAGCGGCTTTTAGTTACACTAGAACATCTTCGGGATTTAGGTAACACAGTTCTCGTGGTCGAGCATGACGAAGACACGATCCGACGTGCAGACCATATCGTGGACCTTGGTCCGGGTGCTGGCCGACATGGTGGTGAAGTTGTTGCTAATGGACCTCTTGAAGCCCTCTTGGAAGAGGAAGAGTCTCTTACCGCTGCATATCTACGTGGTGACCGACAGATCCTCGTGCCGGAGCAACGCCGGAAGATTGATGAAGAGAGATCAATCAATGTTGTGGGTGCGCGCGGCCATAATCTCCAAGATCTCAATGTTCACTTCCCCCTTGGTGTTTTCTCGTGTGTTACAGGGGTCAGCGGTTCTGGGAAATCAACTCTTGTCAATGAAACTCTGTATCATGCATTAGCACGCCGTTTATATAGGAGCAACCTGGTTCCTGCAGGTCATGATCGTATCGATGGCGTTGAGTTGGTCGACAAGGTCATTGATGTCGACCAATCGCCGATTGGTCGCACGCCTCGGTCTAATCCCGCGACTTATACTGGCCTCTTCACACCGATCCGAGAGCTGTTTGCTGATCTTCCAGAATCACAGATGCGTGGATACGGGCCGGGCCGGTTTTCCTTTAACGTGAAGGGCGGTCGGTGTGAGGCATGTAAGGGAGATGGGCTGGTGAAAATCGAGATGCACTTTCTCCCTGATGTGTACGTGACATGTGACGTGTGTCGAGGTCGCCGATATAACCGCGAAACCCTCGATGTCTACTACAAGGGCAAGAACATCGCGGATGTACTTAGTATGACAGTCGATGATGCGCTCGATTTCTTTGATGCCGTTCCCCGTATTAAGGACAAGCTTCAGACGTTGGCGGATGTCGGTCTTGGCTATATCCATCTGGGCCAGTCCGCTACCACCTTGTCTGGGGGTGAAGCCCAGAGGGTCAAACTGGCTACCGAGCTATCGAAGCGTGCTACGGGACAAACGCTCTATATCCTCGATGAACCAACCACGGGATTGCATTTCGAGGATATCCGGGTTCTGCTCGATGTCCTGCATCGATTGGTTGATCTTGGGAACACAGTCATCGTCATCGAACACAACATGCATGTGGTGAAAACTGCAGACTGGATCATCGACTTGGGACCCGAGGGTGGAGCCGGAGGCGGGGAGATCCTTGTGGCTGGAACTCCTGAAAAGGTTATGGGCACAAAGAACTCCCATACCGGTCAGCACCTAAAATCACTATTGAGGAATTGATAGATCCGCCCACATGTTTATCCAAAGAATCCCAATTACTTGTTGGAGAGCTAATGAGCATCGTCTTTCTTGACGGTGACTTCATCCAAAAGGATGAAGCGAAGATCTCGCCGGACGACCGTGGGTTTCTGTTAGCTGACGGTGTCTACGAGGTGACTCCGTTCTATAACGGAGTTCCGTTCAGCCTCGATCGTCACATGGCTAGGCTAGAACGGAGCCTTGCTTGGATGAGAATCAACTACTCGCTCGACGGCCTCGAAGAAATCCATAAACAACTCATTCGAGTTAATGAATTTCAGGATGCACCAAGTTCGTATGTCTATGTCCAAATAACCCGAGGTGCTGCTCCCAGAACGCACTATTTCCCGCAGGAAGATGTTGAGCCGACTGTGTACGCTTTTGCACGAACATGGGAGCGTCCATCGCCCGAGCGCTGGGCACAGGGATTTTCAGCGATGACCGTACCTGATCGTCGATGGAGTCGTGCAGATATCAAGACGATCTGTCTGTTACCCAATGTGCTGGCATTTCAGGATGCGATAGAAGCTGGTGCGGATGATGCAATTTTGGTGCGCGATGGTGTAGCGATCGAAGGGGCGCATATGAATTTCTGGGGCGTATTCGATGGGACAGTTGTGACCCATCCCACGACAAGTAACATCCTCCCCGGTATCACCCGAGAGGTTGTACTTCAATCAGCTAACCAGGCTGGTATCGCTCTGGAGGAGCGTCCGATTCAGGTGGAAGAACTCAAGAGCGCAGATGAACTCTTTTTCACGGGTACTACGGGTGAGGTGCGTCCCATCACAACCTTGAATGGAACGGTAGTTGGAAATGGAAGCGTGGGACCTCTCACGCAGAAGTTGTCAGACTTGTTCCATGGGAAGGTGCAAGAAGTCCAGTCAGGTTTAGAGGGTTCTATCGCTTGACCCAGGGATTCAGGAGTGCGTTTGCAGGATTAGCGACGTTCTTGCTGGTGAGCGTGCCTGTAGGAGCACAAGAGCTGCCTGTCGTGCGGGTCATAGCTACCGGTGGAACAATCGCCAGCCGGCCCGGTGACGATCAGCTGACGGGGAGTGCTTTAATTGAGGCGGTACCACAACTCGCAGGAGTTGCCCAAGTCGAAGTAGAGGAATTCAGTCGTATCGGTTCGTCTGGCATGACCCCAAACCACTGGCTGCTACTAGCAAAACGCATCAACGAACTTCTAGATGCTGAGCCTGATATTAGCGGTGTTGTCGTGACACATGGGACGGACACTATGGAGGAGACCGCTTACTTCCTTCATCTAACCATCAAGGATCTTCGCCCAGTGGTTTTGACTGGATCAATGCGTTCTGCAACAGCGGTTTCTGCTGATGGCCCAGCAAATTTGCTGACAGCTGTGCGTGTCGCCGCGGACACGAATGCGGGTGGGCGCGGAGTGCTCGTAGTGCTCAACGACGAGGTTCATTCAGCCAGAGATGTAAGGAAGACTGACAACAACCGCACAGATACCTTCGTGTCTGTAGAGTGGGGCGCCCTAGGTGTGGTCGATTTGGATGGAGTCACGTTCCGGCGCAGTGGCGAAACACTTCATACGGTGCAGGCACTACCTTCAGTAGCAGGGGTAGAGGCACTGCCGACCGTACCAATTGTTGCTGACTTTGCCGGCAATGACGCCACGGTTTTAAAGAGTTGGATCGAACAGGGCGTGGCTGGTATCGTGGTCCAGGGGTTCGGTGGGGGACGTACGAGCCCCGAAATGCGGCGGGCCATTTCAGAGATCGCGCGAGAAGGCACTCTGGTCGTTTTGGCATCAAGAGTTCTCGAAGGGCGAGTCATTGGTAGTGGGCAACAGGCGCAAGCCGGTATCGTTGCTGCAGGTGACCTTCCGTCTCATAAGGCGAGAGTTCTATTAATGCTCGCATTACTACACTCTCGTGATGGAATGGAAATCCAGGCGATTTTCGATACCCATTAGTGAAAAGAAAACGAAGGTTTTTTGCTCCTTTGTGGCGTCCTTTACTGATTGGGATTTTCTGTAGTTTTGTAAGCTCAACCAGCAGTTGTGCTACGGCAGCACCGGCCATTTCGGGGGTCATTGATCAGTCCGCTGCTTCAGAGGATGGAGTGCGATTGATCTATCTCGGAACCGGCGGTTGGATTTTCGAGCGTGGCAATGATCAAGTGATCACGGGCCCATTCTTCTCTAATCCGGGTTTGGTCAAGACTGGCTTATTACCGATTCAATCTGACTCGGATGTCGTTGACGAGTTTATGTCACGGTATGACGTGTCAGGGGCCCATGTGATTCTGGTTGGTCACGCACACTACGACCACCTGATGGATGTTCCTCGGGTTGCTTTAGAACACGCTCCGAGTGCTCGTATCGTTGGTAGTAAGACGGTAAAGAACACTCTGGGCACTTGGTCAGGTGTTGGAGATCGCGTAGACGAAGTCAATGATATCGCGGGTGACGAGAGCACTGTCGGGACATGGATGAGCTATGGAGCAGGTGTTCGTATTATGGCACTACGTTCGCTTCATGCCCCTCACTTTGAGGGCTACACACTATTCAAGGGAAGTCGTGTTCGTAGCCTGAACGCAGAGCCGCGTTGGGCGGCAGAGTGGCTGGACGGCATGACACACGCGTATTTGATCGACTTCCTTAACCCTGACGGGTCAATAGCATTCCGTATCTACTACCAGGATGCAGTGGCACCTCCGCCTCTTGGCTTTGCTCCGCGAGCGGTTATTCGTGAGAGACCTGTTGATGCAGCAATCCTTGTCCCTGCGACGTTTGATCAGGTCGACTGGCATCCTGAGGCCTTCATCGAAAATCTCCAGCCTCAACGTGTGTTCCTGGGACACTGGGAGAACTTTTTCTCACCTCCGGTATCGCCGTCTGATCCACTCTCGAATTTCGCACACTTCGAGAGCCGGTTAGAGCGGGTATTTGATGGTGAGTGGTGGAAGCCTGAATTGTGGACTGAATTCAGATTCCCAACTCGCTAAATTTGGCTGCGTGCAAGGTGTTCTGGCGGATTTAGGTAGGATTTTCGGAGACCGTGAAGGCCGGAGTCGTCCTATTGACGCGAATTCTCTGCGATTCGCACAAATAAAAGCTTGCGGTTAAGCCGCAATACAGAGTAATTCTATCTAACGGATGTTACAGAATCCGCCCCTCATTAAGGAGGATGTAATGAATTTCAGCGGAGCTCTTGGTGCGCTGGGAGGCATGGTCAAAGCTGTTACTGGCCTAGGCCTCACCCTAATCCCACTGGCCCTTGTGGTCGATATTCTCCAGCCTGGAACAGTCAACATTGTTGATGGACTTGCCAATCTGGTTAATAGTTTCACTGGCGAGGGACTGACTGGCCTAATCATCCTTATCTTGGTTCTGGCAATCGCAGACTAGACGTCTCCTTTTTTTCAGCTCTCTTTTGAGACCTTTTTAACACACTAGGAGGCGTAGTATGGATTTTATGGGTCCCATGCATAAAGTCGGCGGCTGGGCAAAGGCCGTCACAGATTTCGGTCTCACAGTGATTATGGCTTTAGTTGTGGTCGATATTCTCTTCCCCACATCAAGCATGATCATTGAGAACATAGCGATCGCGGTTGATGCCTTTGGTGACCAGGGTGTAGCCGGTCTGATTGCGCTATTGCTTTTCCTTGTTCTGTATCGGCGTGGCTAGAGCTTTTAGTTTTAGCTCCTTGGCATTTTGTCCTAGGATCTAGAAGAAACGGCACAAGGCTTAATTGGCCTTGTGCCGTTTCTTCTTATGCTACAACAGAAGTCACTTCTCGCTGAAAATACGAATTCTGCTAGGCGTGCAACGTGGTTGTCACGCAGTAGTAGGGGTGTCTGCAACCACGAAAGCAGAATTTGATTATCAGTAAATCAAGTATGGAGATCTCAGCTGCTCAAAGGCTTGGGTCTCGGACTCCCATGCAGAGGTCAGCTCTGCAAAGTCTGCGCCCGCCTCGATACTGAGCCGAAGCGAGTCTGTCCCGGCCAAGCGATCGAAGTGAGCCTCAGCCCAAAGCCAATTGTCTCCAGACATCGAGTATGTCTCTAAGAGCATGGCCACCGCGGCTTTCGACGCATCATAGTCAGTGGATTCAGGTATAAGCAGTACACCGCTTACCTCTTGGCCCTCGAATTTCCGGTCCCCCGCATTTCTCGGAGTAAAAGTGGTTGACTCAAAACGTACTCCGTTGATTCCGTAGCCGTTCAGTGATTCGGCGAGTTGGACGCCGTCCAGCCATGGTGCTCCAACCCACTGAAATGCACGATCTGTCCCACGGCCTACAGAAATCGGCGTGCCTTCGAATAGGCAGGTGCCGGGGTAGGCAAGTGCACTTTCTAGCGAAGGCATATTCGGTGAAGGCGGGACCCAGGGAAGTTGGGTTTGATCAAACGTCATATCTCTGGTCCACCCATCGAGTGGAACTACATGGAGATCGACTTCCAGCCCGAACTCACCTACGTACAACTGTGCTAGCTCGCCTGCAGTCATCCCGTGACGCATTGGTACTGGATACATGCCCACAAATGTCTCATACCCAGTCTTTAGGAGGTTGCCCTGAACAACGTCGCCGCGCACAGGATTGGGTCGGTCCAATACGATGAACGGTATGTCTTGCTCACCGGCGGCTTCCATGGCAAGAGCCATGGTGGAGACATATGTGTAGTACCGAGCTCCTATGTCTTGCATATCAA
>CAWVZF010000084.1:0-8592 GCA_963934665.1 uncultured bacterium
GGTAGTTGTATCGATCCGATATGTCTCACCCATGGGCCGAAGGCTGGGTCATTTTTCAGCTTCTTGTATCCACCGACCCAGACGCGAGTAAGCTTTTCCTCAGTCATGGTGACACGCTCTAGAAAAGTCGGCAGAGGCTCGCTTAGCTATTTCGGGACTGTCACCCATATGAGTCCGGCAAGAACAACGAGCTGGATCGCGATAAATGGCACCACCCCTTTGTACATCGAGGTTGTTGGTATCTCAGGAGGAGTAACTCCCCTCAGATAAAAGAGACTGAATCCAAATGGAGGTGTGAGAAATGATGTCTGGATATTTACCGCGAATACTATCCCAAGCCACGTAAGATCTATACCTAGGATCACGGCTGGCGGAACAATGAGCGGAACAATGATGAACGCGATCTCGAAAAAGTCGATAAAGAACCCGAGGATAAAGACCACTATATTAACGAGGATCAGAAAGCCCAAGGCTCCACCAGGGATGCCTGTTAATGCACTCTCAATCCAAAGATCTCCGTCCAAGCCACGGAATACGAGAGCAAAGGCAGTTGAGCCAATCAGAAGAAAAACCACCATGATCGTGAGGCGGCTCGTATCCTCCATCGCTGACTTAAGTGCCGACATCGTCAGTGACCGATTGGCCATCGCAAGAAGCATCGCACCCACAGCACCGAGCGCTCCCGCTTCCGTTGGTGTCGCTATCCCAGCAAAAATACTGCCTAGAACGACAACGATGAGAATGAGAGGTGGAAGAAGTGATAGCACTACCTGCTTAGCCAATTCCATCCCCGAGGAACGCATGTGTTCCGGTAGGGCTGGGGCAACCGTCTTATTGAAGAACGCGAGAATCGCAACGTAAGTCGCATATCCTCCGGTAAGGATGAGCCCCGGAACCAAAGCATTGCGAAAAAGATCCCCAACACTCACACCCATCTGATCACCAAGCACAATCAGAACAATCGATGGCGGAATGATTTGTCCCAACGTACCCGCAGCCGAGATAACCCCAACGCTAAGTTTCTCGTCATACCCATTACGCAGCATAACAGGGAGCGAAATTAACCCCATCGCTGTCACGCTGGCCCCAACCACACCGGTTGCAGCCGCCAGCAACGCGCCCACAAAGATCACTCCTATAGCCAGGCCACCACGAAATCGTCCGAACAAAACTCCGATTGTCTCGAGAAGTTGCTCTGCAAGCTTGCTCTTCTCTAGTACTATTCCCATAAAGATAAAAAACGGAATAGCAAGCAGCACTTGGTTCGACATAGTACCGAATGTCCGCTCCGGCAGGGCGTAGAGGAGCACAAGGTCAAATTGACCAAAAATGGACGCTAATCCGGCAAATATCAGCGCAGTACCAGCTAGCGCGAAGGCCACTGGATAACCACTGAAAATCATAACAAGGACCCCAATAAACATCGCGGGTCCCCACAGGTTCATGGGCCTACCTCATGCTGCGAGTCGACAGTTGGGGGTTGCTGGTCGCCGTCACCTCTCAGAATGCTTATCTGCTTTAAGATCTGGCTGTAGCCCTGGCCAACCAGCAGCACGAACGAGAGCAAGATTACCATCTTGATCGGGTACCGCGGGAGGCCACCAGGATCTGGCGATATCTCACGTATGGACCAGGAATTTTGGACTGCCGGCCATGACACGTACAGCATTACCATGCAGAACGGGATGAGAAAAAGAACGTGCCCTGTAAGGTCTATCCAAGCACGTTTCTTCGGATTGAGCTGTGAATAGAGTACGTCCACACGAACGTGTACGTCGTGTCTTAGCCCATACGCTGCACCCAGAAGAAAAATCAGGCTAAACAAGTACCACTGCAATTCAGTCGTAGGGGTAAGATTGAGCGAAAGCCCCAAACCCCTTGAGGAATATCTGAGAATCGCAGTTGCTGCTCCTATGAGCACCATGACCAACGCCAGCCAACGAATCATGGCGCCGATCCTCTCGTTGCAGCCGTCGATGGCCCTGGCCACTCTACTCAGGATAGACATGGCCGAGATGATGGGCTGCCTTTCAACTATAGGCAATGAGTCTTAGAGAACGTATCCACCATCAACAGTGATAATCGCTCCGGTGATATGCCGAGCTGCCTCGGAGCAAAGAAACAGAACTACCCCTGCCACATCTCGCGGATCACCCAAACGGCCAAGTGCGGATCTCTCTCGAGCATGGTCTAGAATTTCAGATGACACACCTTCAGTGAGTCTGGTCGTGCGCACATAACCAGGAGCGACGGCATTCACGTTGATGTTCTTCGGCCCCAGCTCGACCGCGCTACTGCGAGTTAGGCCAATAAGACCAGCCTTAGACGAAGAATAATTGGAGATACCGAACTCGGTACGCATTCCATGCACCGATGTGATGTTGACAATCTTCCCATATTCTTGGGCGCGCATAGTGGGGGCTACAGCCCTCGTGAAGTGAAAGGCCCCGTCCAAGTTAGTTCGAAGCACAGCCTCCCAGTCATGATCAGTCATAAGCCACATCGGTGCATCACGTCCAATCCCAGCGTTGTTCACCAAGACATCAACGCCCCCGAGTTCCTCCTCCGTCTCCGACACGAAGGAATTGACGTCACTTGATTCCCTTACATCGCAAGAACGGAAAAACACTTGCACTTCCATTTGTCGTAACTCACTCGCTACCTCTTCAGCTTCGCTACGAGATTGACCTCCGTCATCCAGATAACAAAACGCTATATGGGCGCCACAACGCGCGAGTTCCAAGGCGACCGCACGACCAATCCCACTTGATCCACCGGACACGGTTGCGACTTTCCCGCTCAGGTTATCAACCTGGAGAACAGGCTGGGGTTGGGATTCTGTCGTGACCTCATCGAGGAGTGCTTCGACGGCGTCGGTCGCCGTCTCAGGGAGTGGAGAGTCCGACATAAGACACCCTATCAACTGGAAGGGTTACTTCGCAATGTCAGCACGCATTCTGTCCTGTGAGTTCACAGTCACTCAAAGCATTGCAAAAACATTTTAGGTCAGTAATGCGCTACATCATTCTAGCGAGTATTCACAAACTCCTAGACCCCAGACTGATTCAGGGTAGAAATCTCTGATCAGCCATAGCGACCCTCGATATAATCAGCCGTCTCTTGTTCCTGGGGTGCTAGAAAGATTTGTTCAGTCACACCGTGCTCAACCATTCTGCCCAGTAACATGAACGCGGTCTCCTGACTCGCCCGTCTTGCTTGGGCCATATTGTGAGTCACAATCAAGATCGTATAGTCTCCGTGCAGTTCCCAGATGAGTTCTTCAAGTGCCGCAGTAGCCTTAGGGTCCAACGCCGAAGTAGGCTCATCCATAAGAATTACCGTTGGCTTGACCGGTAGAAGTCTCGCTATACAAAGCTTCTGCTGCTCTTCAAGAGACAATCCAGTAGCCTCTCGACCAAGTCGGTCTTTCACTTCATCCCAAAGCAGAACACGACGGAGTGCATTCTCGACGATTTCGTCCTCTTCCTGTCTGTTAAACTTCTCATTGGCTCGGTGAATCCGGTGGGCAAAGAGCACGTTATCTCGCACTGACAGGGGCAGAGGGTTGGGACGCTGAAATACCATTCCTACGTGACGGCGAAGTTGGGCTAATTCGATGTGGTCACCCAGTATGTCCTGATCAAGAACATGTATCTCCCCTGTTGTACGTACATAATCACCCAATCGCTCATTGATCCGATTCACAGCACGAAGCAGTGTCGTCTTACCGCACCCCGATGGTCCGATGAGCGCAGTAATTGATCCTCGCTTGACCTGTAGATCGACTTCGAAAAGCGCCTGAAAATCTCCGTACCATAGGCTGACATTCTGAATGTTGATCGCAAGCGGGGTAGGCTCAACCAAAGCGGCCTTCCAGATAATCCAAGGTGCGCTGGTCTTTTGCTTTGCCGTTAAAAAGGGCTTCCGTTTCTCCTACTTCTATTAACTCGCCGCTAAGGAAGAAGGCAGTGCGATCGGCTAGTCGGCGTGCCTGTTGCACAAGATTCGTCACCAAAATGATGGTGACCTCCTGCTTGAGTTCCTTGAGAACATCCTCGATACGCATCGTGGTCACCGGATCAACTGCAATAGAGAATTCATCAAGCAACAAAAGCTCGGGGTCTTGGGAAAGTGCCCTAGCAATCGTGAGCCTTTGTTGCTGTCCACCAGAGAGCAGGCTACCCAGTGCGGTGAGACGATCCTTCACCTCATCCCAAAGTGCTGCCCGCCTGAGGCACCGCTCCACGGTTTCATCAAGGACACTCTTCTCCTTGATTCCCGAGAGCCGTGGTGCTAGCGCCACGTTGTCATAGATGCTCAACGGTAGCCCTACAGGCAGGGGGAAAACGACACCAATACGGCGACGCAGTGCAAAAACATTCTTAACCTCAGAGATATCACGACCACCGAATACGATTGATCCTTCGACCGTCATATTCTCCTGTAGCATCTCCATTCTGTTTAAAGTCCGGAGAAAGCTCGTTTTCCCGCTACCCGCAGGTCCGATGATGCCGAAAATCTCGTGCTCGCGAACATCTAGAGAGACACCGGAAAGGGCGGGTTGGTCACCATATGAGATACTCAGGTCTCTGACAGAGAGCTTTAAGTCCTCACCTACCACTTCTTTTTGCCTCTCAAGTAACTCCGGAACGTGATCGATATCGCATTCATAAGCAGAACTAGTGTGATCAACGTGAGAGCCGTTCCGTACTTCAGTTCATCGGGCACACCAGGCACAGCGGTTGAGATGACAAATAGGTGCATCGACATCGCCATCGTCTGATCAAAGACGCTAAGAGGAAGGAATGGGAAAAAGAATGCTGCGCCCGTAAACATGATCGGTGCAGTCTCCCCGGCTGTTCTAGATACTTCCAGAATCACCCCGGTTAGGATTCCACTAATAGCATTGGGAAGCACAACAGTCCTAATCGTTTGCCAACGAGTAGCGCCCATATTCCAACAGGCTTCGCGGAAAGCCAGCGGAACAGCCTGCAGAGACTCGCGTGTCGCAACAATCACCACCGGCAGTGTCATAACTGCGAGCGTCAGGCTTGCTGCTAGGATACTCGTACCAAATCCGGCAAAGATCACAAAGGCACCAACACCGAATAGTGCATGCACGATTGAGGGGACGCCTGCGAGGTTTATGATCGCGAGGTTTATGCCTCGGGTCAGCCAGTTGTCCGGCGCATATTCTGAAAGGTAGATAGCAGCTGCCACACCAACTGGCACGGAAGCAATTAGCGCTACTGCTACAAGCCACATTGTGCCTATAAGCGCCGGGAAAATCCCACCCGCAGTCATCCCATCACTCGGATGGGCGAAAAGAAATTCAATCGAAATCGCGGGGCCACCACGAACCACAAGAACCGCGAGGATGACGCCGACGGGTATGACCAGCATTAGAGTCATCAAGCCAAAGAGAGCCCTAAATAGCCACTGGAGTCTACGATTGTGAGTGTTGAGACTAGTCGCGCTAAACATCAAGGCTTCTGTCGGTATAGCTTCATCAGCATCAGGGTGGCTCACTTTCTCTTTGCCCCTCTAACTACAAGATCTGCTGTAAGGTTGATGATGAACGTCACCACAAAAAGCAGGATTCCCAACGTGAATAGGGCCCGGTAATGCTCTGATCCAGTCGCAGTTTCTCCAAGTTCTGCAGCAATCGTTGCCGTCAGCGCGCGCACTGAATCAAATGGACTTGTAGGTATATTCACCGAATGACCGCTCGCCATGAGCACTGCCATCGTCTCCCCGAAACCCCGACCTACTCCTAGCAGAACCGCCGCGACAAGACCGTTCTTGGCTGCGGGAAGCACAACCTTAAAAATCACCTGCCACTTTGTAGCACCCATGGCTTCAGCTGCTTCGCGGTAGGTATCCGGAACCGCCTTGAGCGCGTCTTCGGCAATCGTCGTCATGATCGGGGCAGCCATTAGGCCGAGGATGATCCCCGAATTGAGGACCCCGAGCCCGATAGGAACATTGAACAGGTCAATAATGAGTGGGTTCATAATCGATAGACCGATGAAGCCCCATACAACTGAGGGGATGGCAGCTAATAGTTCCACCAGCACCTTGAGTATCTCTCGGAGTCTACCTGTAGCGAATTCCCCTATGAAGATTGCAGCACCAAGGGAGAACGGGACCGAAACCACCATCGCGAGGCCCGTTACGCTAGCAGTTCCGGCTATCAGCGCGAGTGCCCCGTAGGTCGGTTCCCGCAGTGACGTCGGCCGCCAGGCTGGGCTCCCAAAAAATTCACGCACATTAAGGGGGCCTGAGATGAAGCCCACACCTTCTTTTGTGATAAAAACAAAGATTCCTATGATGAAGATGATCGCAGAGATACCGCCCACAAAAACTAAGAACGCTATCACCTTATCTGCGTACCAATCCCGTCCACGGTGATCAAGATCCATCGATGCAGGAGGTTTGGCTTGTTCAGCGAGCATCCGGCCCCGCCAAGGTCTTCATGAGATCCTGAATACGGACTGCGACCATCTTATAGAGGTCCTCTAGGACCTCTGTCGTGAACCCCTTCGGGATATCGATTGGCCACTCTAGAACGATCGTTCGGAATGGAACTTCATTGATGTGCTCCAGCACACCTTCTTCGAGGGCTATGATGACATGATAAGGCTGGACAGAATCTAAGGGGGTCTCGAAGGCAGAGGGCATCTTATGCCCCACATCCATTCCACGTTCATCCATGAACTCAATAAGAGCGGGATCAAGCTCGGAAGCTGGGTTCACTCCTGAACTCGTATATATCCCGCTCTTAGGGTAAGCTTTCTCGGCATAAGCTTCTGCGATTTGACTAGCCCGATTATTCTCGTGACCCACAAATAAAATCCGGTAGACGCGTGGTTCGCGTTCTTCCCCTGTAATCGCGAAGATCGCCTGTTCACTGATGTTATCCGCCTGCTCAGAAACCCGCTTGAGTAGATTGTTGATTCTGACTAAAGCAAAGCTGTCTCTCAGGGGGACCGCACGATCATTTGCGAGTTCCACCAGGTGACTCAACACTGTACTCAACGTCACATCTACAGGGCGAACCAACCCCTCGTGCATTTCTAACGCACGCCCAAGATCTTCCTCAAAGAATGAGGCTAGGGCTTCTCCCAGCGCATGTCGTGCCTGCTGAGCAATTATTTCGATATCACGAGTGACACTTTCCGGGGGGTGCACTGTCAGCTGTAAAACTTCTCTGCTGATCGTTCCCGCATAGTCACCGATCCGTTCCAGTGCCACGTTGAGTCGGAGGACAGCGGAGGCGAAGCGAAGGTGTCCCGCGCTGGGCGCATGTCGGATGATAAACGCGTGACATAGGTAGTCAATTTGCTTGATCCGCCGATTCACCTGACGGTCACCCAAGATCACTTTGTTCGCGAGATCCCTATCCCATCCAATGAGCGCTTGAACGGTGTCTCTTACCTGATCTTCAACGAGCGTAGCTACCTTTTGAAACTTTCTTCGAACTTCATTGAGATCCGCCTGCATTCGCTCTTCATATTGAGCTTTCATACTGAAATAAGCCTCAGTCTCTGGCAGAAAGAACAGGCATCACGCGCAGGTCACTGAGCCGGCAGGTGCATAGCCCTTATCGAGTATGATGCACTGAGCTTCTTCCGTGAAAATCCAATCCATGTATTCTTTGATCATACCGCTTGGCTCCCCAGCGGTATACATCAAAAGTGGTCTCGCGATGGGATATGTTCCGTCGATCGCAGTCTCCACGGAAGGTGACACACAGTCCCCTCCTTCAGTCGATGAAACACAAGGCATTTCAACTTCTTCAGTGGCGTAAGCAAGACCACTATACCCAATCGCACAAGGCGTATTCGCTACTAGGTCGACGACCTCTGATGACCCATTCATATCACGCGAACCCAGCTCAAATTCGGCGCTAGCTAAGACCGCCTCTTGAAAATAAGCGTACGTTCCGGAATTGTTCTGCCGGCTCACTCTTATGATCTCATCACTTGAGCATCCGGGTACACTCACACCCATCTGGCTCCATGTCTTGTAAGCTCCACCTTCTGCATAGATCTGCGAAAGTTGCGCAGTGGAGATCGCTTCTATTGGATTATCAGGGTGAAGGAATACGGCAAGGGCATCAAAGCCCACGACGTGCTCAATCGGATCGACCCCACGTGCACGCGCGTCCTCTAACTCACTTTCTCTCATCGCCCGGCTCGCATTCGCAATATCTACTGTCCCATTGATCATCGCACTGATACCCGTCCCGGAACCTCCACCAGTCACTGCCACGGCCACACTAGGATTGACTGTTCTGTAGTTCTCTGCCCAAGCCTGAGCCACGTTGACCAACGTGTCCGAGCCCTTGTTTTGGATAACAGCACGACCGCCCCTCGAATCACCACCACAGGATATGGTAAAAAGAAGGATTGGAAGGACTTTGAACACTTGCGTCACAGGTACAGCCTCACGTTAAGGATGAGCACATAATTGTTCATCCCAGAAGCTATACCTGAACTACTCACCTACAATGTCAAAATTGTATCAAGAATGTATCGATTGTATCAGCCGGATATCTGTGCTTGAATCGAGAAATTATTATTGTCTATC
>CAWVZF010000085.1:0-8519 GCA_963934665.1 uncultured bacterium
CTCCGCTTAACTCTATTTCTTCAGTCTTGATCGGGCTTCGATCCGACCAAGGAGTATTCATGAGCCGATCGCTAAATAAGATCATGTTGATTGGAAATATTGGTAACGATCCTGAAATCAGGGCAACGGCCTCAGGTGCACGTGTTGCCAAGCTTTCAATGGCCACAAATCGCACTTGGTCTGATCGGAGTGGAGAGCAACAAGAGAAAACTGAGTGGCATCGGTTGACTTTCTTCGGGCGGGTCGTGGATGTAGTTGAGCAATACGTCAAGAAAGGAGATCGACTCTATGTTGAAGGACGAATTGAGTACTCACAAACTCAGGATGACCAGGGCGTCACTCGCTACTGGACTGACATCGTAGTTAATGAAATGGTCATGCTAGGATCAACAGGTGGTGGCAACTACGGCGGTGGAGGTGGGCAAGAGGGAGAAGGCAGGAGCACCACTAGTAGCTCTGAGTCTGGAAGCACAGAACCGATAGATGATCTTCCGTTCTAGAAGTAGATCCCTAGAGGTATAGCAGGCCCGAATATTCTCCTAAAACGAGTCAGTCGTCTAAGCTCGTTTCACTCTCAGATTTCCATAGACCTATGAAGTACTCCACATAGCTTTCTGGATGATCCTGATAATCTTCTAACCAAACCTCAAACGGTGGGAGAGCCACCTTCCGTGATAGCCAATCAGTTGCACTCTGAACCATCTCCACATAGGAGAGTTCGCCCTCTTCGCTTTCTTCGCGATAGGCCCTCTGGGCTAAGAGGTAAATCTCATCTGGAGTCAGATAGAGAAGGAGATCTGCAACCTGAGCTGAGCAGTAATCGAGGTACTTAGCGCGCAGCACTTCAAGTGGCTCTTCTGGGCCCCTTTCGACTGCGCCCACGGCCACCCTCCCGTTGGACAGTAAAGAACTGGCAGAATGCCGCCTACTAAAGATTTCTACCTGCAAAAGGCATTCTCAGAGAAAGGTACTGGTCCGTTCGCTCTTACGGAACTACTTAGGGCCTCTCTCGCAAGGGCTCGCTCTCTTGAGCTTGGTTTTGATCACGCAAATGTCGGTAAATCGAACGTCGTGTCATTCCGTACAGCACCACTCGACTCAAGAACTCCGGATCGGTTTCTTGAGCTTCTTTGGCCTGCTCAGCGATATCCCGCGGCAAGCGCACATTCAACTGAACGGAACACGTTTCCCACATAGACGCACCTCACCCAAGGTGACAGTGTAAATTCACGGATTTATACGGTACCGCACATCGCGGATCGGACACGCGATGGCTACGGTGGGAGGGTGCCGGCATCCTCGGTAACGCGAATCACATTAAGGTTACTTGAAGGGACGCGCAACCCCTTTGTTAGCTAAACTACGTAAAAAATACGAATTCGTAAGTTATTGTGTAGCAATCACTTAGGAATTCACTAATTTCTGAAAACCAAGTGTTCCTAAGCACGATCGCAGCTTACACTCTTAGGCGTTTCATTCGTGGAAGTGTAAGTGGCTCACGGAGTTTGCTCACCGCAATCGACTGCAAATCATGTGAAGCAACACATCAACTTTTTGCAAAAAATGGACTTTTGCAAAGTTCAACAAAAGAATGCTTTCAGTTCGACATTTGGAGAGGTAATTGAGTACTCGGCCGTCGACCACCACGCATGTTATCATGGAAGATGATATCACTACAAAAAGTACGATTAGTGAGCCACGAGTCCCCTACACTGAACAGTAGCATTCAGCGCCTCAAAAATAACTCACAGCTCTTAATACCAGAATCTGGTCGTATTTCTAGCTCGTCAATGCACAGTGCGTGCTGATGACAACCGGTGACCAATCTCCACTGACCGAGCTTGGGGGTCTCGTACGCGAAGTCCGGCTAGAGTCTCTCTCTGACCAAACGTATCCATCAAGTGACCTACAGACTGAAAACGGTCAGGCTCAAAGCGGGCCATAAGAGCAGCTAGGCCACGCCTCATCGTCCCGAGGCTCGCACGGGTTTCCGCAAAGGTTGTTGGTAAGGCCAAGCGAACCTGGTATTCGATAGAGTCAGCCTCAGAAATTATCTCGAAACGGCGGATCTCGCCTGAATTAAAAGCATCCAGCAAAGCATGTTCCAGCGGAGCATCTGGCTCTGTAAACGCTGTCTTGAAAGATAGTGCACACGCATCATAATGCAGGTATGCGCGGGTGATCCGGCCAGGCCCAAGAACAAATCTGATTGAGGTTCCTTCGTGCAGATCAAAATCACGGCAAATATCACGATATCCGATCCGAAGAAGAGTCGGCCTTGTAAGTGGACCAAAACCGACTCTTTCCAAAACCCTTAGGCCGAGTTTATAGGCATAACTGCGAAGAGGTTCGTCTCGTTTTGTCTTCGCACTTTCTGTGATTAGTTCTGTAACGTAGCCGAGGGTAGGTTCGTACACCCAATCCAGCACAACCAACTCAGTGCTAAGGTCAAGCACCTTTATCCGACCACTACCAAGATCAAGGACCTCAGCTGAGCCGGCCTGACGTCCTTCTACAACTAACGCAAGCCCAATGTCTTCGATCCTACCACCTGGTGTATCCATTTCGTGCAGTTCTCGGTATTGCACGACAGCTCGTGTGAGCGGTAGCTGACAGATTCCTGGGACATCCCCCATGGCCTCGGGTCGTGTCTGTATGTGAGTTGTCAGATCCATAGGACTACTCAGTAGTTTTATTGGACAAGAAACCCGGCCTTGCAGGCCGGGTTAGATTCCCATCGCATCAGGAACGCAACCTCAGTAACAGCAAACTTCTTGCCGAAACTTGGTCGTTGTATCGGCCGTAACGATAACAATGCCTTGACATCGTCCGCAAGAAATAATTTAGCTCTCGTAGCTTCAGACAGGTGGATATTTCTTGCTCTGATACTTTCTCTCTAACATCTTCGGGTAGCCGATATGGATTGATCAAGATGACATTCAGCGAACGCAGACGATCAGTTGCCTTCCTCCAGAAAGAGGGTGAATCTTGGGCCTGTTTTCTCGTGACGTTTGTTACTCAGACAGGAGAGTGGCGGGGATACTTCTCTTTCCGCCCCGGCTATAGCGAACTCAGTGAGGACGAAATCCGGACAGCTGATATCTTCATCGAATCTTCCGAGGCGGAAATCCATGAGAAAGCGAGAGGATTAGGGAAACCTCTTTTGGTAGGGCTACTCGACTCAGTGCTGAAGGCACGAAGTCCGAGTGGTCTTATTGGACAGCAACTTCGTGGGCAATTCCGAAAATTACTCCAGGAAAATTCTCAGGACATCGCAGGAGATTGGACTGCAGATGAAACCGTGCCTCCAAACAACATGGAGCTAGATCGTCTACGATCTCTGTATAGCTCATACAGGCTAGACCAGGTTTCGCACTTCATAAGCCTTATTACACCAGACAATTTTGAGAGTACTGTCGATGAAATCTTGGCAGGAGAAAGCATCGATTTCTTATCAAAAGACCGTGTCCAATTCGCCATGATGGTTGTGGACCATATCGAACGATTGTTGCCATTGCCTGACTTTCAAAGTTGGGCTAAGGACTTCCTTGCTCATCCAGAGGCATACCGCCTCTACACACACACATTACACAGAGAAGGACGACTGCCCTAAACTGAACAATCCTTATGGTCCCGTTGCCGCCACAGAGATCCGATTATAGACTTTTGGACTCTGCTTTTATGGTTTAACAGCAAAGGAGTGTGATCTCCTTGGAAGTCGTCGTACAGGATAATGAAAGCCTCGAGCGGGCACTTCGCCGCTTCAAGAGGAAAGTGCAAAGATCTGGGCTCTATTCTGAGTTACGGAAACGGCGGTATTATGAGAAGCCCAGCGCACAAAGAAAGCGCAAACGGGAAGCAGCAATCCGTCGCGAACGTCGCCGTCAACGTCGTAATAAGCGCTAGCTTCTCTCTCGAAACAGCCCGGGCCGGGTTAAACGGGTAGCGCTATGGGTTTTTCCCCAGACCAGTCATAAAACCCCTTCCCACTTTTCCGACCAAACCTTCCCATCGTCACAATTCGTTTTAGTAGTGGGGGTGGTGCATATCGCGGATCCCTGTACTCATCGAACATGATCTCACTGATCTGGTGTAACGTATCTATCCCAACAAAGTCACAGAGTATAAATGGGCCCATTGGATACCCAAGGCCAAGAGCCATGGCCGCATCAATATCCTCAACAGTCGCGACTCCGTGCTCAAGTTGCCGTATGGCATCCAGTAGATAAGGAACCAGCAGAAGGTTTACGACGAAACCCGAATTATCCTTTGCCGCAATTGGCACTTTGCCAAGAGTTTTTGAGAACTGCATCGCACGGTCTACGGTATCCTGGCTCGTAGCGATTGTCCTAACAACTTCCACAAGCCTCATGACCGGTACAGGATTAAAGAAATGGAGGCCGACAAAACGGTCTGCTCTAGAGGTAGCTGCCGCAATATCAGTAACCGTTAGAGAACTTGTATTTGATGCGAAAATTGTGTGCTCGGGACAAAGTGCGTCCAGTTCGTGGAAGAGTTTCACCTTGGCATCCAGATTCTCGATAATCGCCTCAACCACTATGTCTGCACTTTCAAGCTCAGACACTTCAGCTGTGAAGTGGAGGTGCTCCCAAGCAGCATCCTGCTCTGTAAGGGTCATTTTCTCTTTTTCTACTGCCCGGTCCATAGATTGCCTGATCCGGTTCTTACCCCTTTCCGCTACCTCATCATCAACTTCCTGAACCATGACATCGAACCCGCTCTTGGCAGCCACTTCGGCTATTCCACTTCCCATCAGCCCGCATCCCACCACACCGACTCTTCTGATGTCCAAGACTTCCCTCCGTTCTCTTTAAAGGTTCATTCTCAGGAGCATTACTAGTTGATCCCCTCCAAGATCCTCTCGTATTGAGCTAGAGCTTATGAGCTAACTCGCTTCGAGCACGATGGCAGCACCCTGCCCCCCTCCGATACACGCTGCGCCAAGCCCAAACTTTCCACCTCGACGACGTAACTCATGCAAGAGGTGAATCGTGATCCGGGCACCTGAGGCTGCAAGTGGGTGAGTGAGCGCAATAGCGCCCCCGTTCACATTTGTTTTTTCAGGATCGAGCCCTAATTCCTTTTCGACTGACTTATACTGAGCCGCAAATGCCTCATTGATCTCCACCAAATCCATATCCTCAAGGGATAATCCAGCTTTGTCGAGTGCTAGCCTTGAGGCGGGCGCTGGGCCGATACCCATCACCTGAGGCTCTACGCCAACAAAGCCCCAGGAGATGATTTTACCCAACGGTTCAATACCGTTGGCTTCCGCCCATTCAGCACTCGCTAGGACTGCAGTTGCAGAGCCGTCACCCATGCCGCTCGCATTACCTGCCGTTACTAAACCATCATCCTTAAAGTATGGCCTTAGAGCAGAGAGGCCCTCAACAGTAGTGTCAGGACGTATATGTTCATCAGCTACGTAGGTTGTCTCGCCTTTTCTGGTCTTGAGCGCGACACCCGTAACCTCAATGTCAAAGCGGCCATCATCCCATGCTGTCTTAGCCCTCTGCTGTGAATGAAACGCAACCTCATCCACTTCCGGCCGTGTAACACCGTATCTTTCTGCTAGCTCCTCAGCAGTCTGTGCCATCGAGAGGCCACAGTTTGTATCAGTCAGTGCCCCCCAGAGCAGATCTTCAAATTGCCCGCTTGCGGGTCCAAGCCTCAGGCCGCCCCAACGAGCACCGCGTACAACATGTGGCGCCTGGCTCATCGATTCAGTTCCGCCTGTCAGAGCTACGTCACCTTCACCTAAGATGATCTCCTTGGCCCCCTGCACCACTGCTTCGAATCCTGATCCACACAGGCGATTAACCGTCAAAGCAGGTTTTTCATCAGGGATGCCAGCACGAAGGGCAATGTGTCGGGCCAAGTAAATGGCATCGGCAGAGGTTTGAAGGGCATTTCCAAAAAATGTGTGGTCAATTTGATCAGGAGTAATACCAGCTGCTTCAATGGTAGCAATACTACTGAAAACCCCCAGATCAGTGGCGGAAAAGTCTTTTAGAGACCCGCCAAATGTCCCAAACCCTGTGCGCTTTCCAGCAAGTACAACGACCTCGCGCTCATAACCCTGCGTTGCCATGGAGCCTCTTCGGAAAATAGTTTTGCTGTGCTTGTGATCCTTCGACTAAGAGTTACCCCTCCGGGCCCTCATCGATTCACCAGATTTGGCTGTTAAAGATCCTCAGCAAGTAACCTGAAGACCTTCTAACTATTAAAGGTCGTCAGCACTGTTCGATAATCATCCCATCTGAGTATGGAGTCGAAAAGACAGTTATTCCCTTACCTAAGGGTCTAGGTAGAAGCACTCTCAACATATGAAGCGATCCAACTGCCGACCTCTTCCGTACTTGATTTGCCGCCTACTAAATCGGGAGTGGTGATTCCGTTCTCAATCGAAGCAAGCACTCCTGTCTCTATGCGATCTCCTAGGTGTTCATAACCAAAATACTCCAGCATCAGGGATACACAGCGGATCGCTCCAATCGGGTTGGCTACACCCTGGCCTGCAATGTCCGGTGCTGACCCATGAACTGGTTCAAAAAGTGCGTACTGTCCCGGATGAATATTGGCTGACGGAGCAAGGCCTAACCCTCCTGTGACTTCCGCAGCTAGATCGCTGATAATATCCCCAAACAGGTTAGACGTAACGAGCACTTCGTAATGGTCAGGACGGCGCACCAAATCCATGGCCATCGCATCAACATACATCGAATCCTGAGAGATTCTTGGGTAAGCCTCCCCTACTTCTTCGAAAACCTTGCGCCAGAGACCACCAACAAAACGTTGCACATTCGCCTTATCAACTAACGTCACCCGCCCCCGCCCCCGCGATTCCGCATATTCGAATGCTGCTCGAATAATACGCTCGACACCCTTCCGGGTATGGAGGTCCTTTTCTATGGCAATTTCGTCAGGAGTACCCGTCTTGAAACTCCCGCCCAGGCCAGTGTAGAGCCCTTCAGTATTCTCACGAAATGTGTCTATACGAAATGGCTTCTGAGTCCTTGCAAGAGGAGAAAGCCTCGCGAGTGGCAAGACACAGGGACGGAAGTTCACGTATAGATCAAGCTTAAAGCGTAACTCAAGGAGAATGGCTTTGATGTGCTCCATACCTGGGACACGCGGATCCCCTAATGCACCCAGGAAGACAGCATCATGATCATCAGCTAGTGCCCTGAATTCCTCTTCAGTGATGGCTACTCCATCCCTCAGATAGCGCTCTGCGCCCAAATCCCAATCCACAAGTTCTAAGTCGAGCGTCTCTGCATCATCCAGGGCCGCAAGCACCCTGCGTGCTTCTGCTACTACCTCAACACCAATACCATCTCCGGGAATAACAGCGATTCTGGGCATCTGACAACTGAGAGAGAAGTGTGAAGTTAGGGAATGCGACAGCAGATCCCTGCGAGCGGTCGAGAGATTAAGGCCCGGCTTCCACCACCACCACCCCACGGCCAAGTGCTCCGTTCCCCTCTAACACAAACGGATAGCGTCCTGGAGGTCCATCAGCAAAATGAACGATGTATCTACTGTCCTGGCTAACTAATGGAGGTGAAGCCACCTGGTCAGTACGCTCCAAGAAAGTTCGGGCATCAACACTCAGGCTATCCAATTCGAAGATGATCTCGTGTACCAACCAATCCGCGGTTACAAATTCGACATAGCTTCCTGAAGTCACCACCGTCTCCAATGGGTCAGCGCTCTCTCTATCTCCACCCCTGATGATGACCCGATGTACTTGGTCACGATCCCCAAGTCCTAACTCCAGGCGGAGAACATCATCCGGACGCAACCCCGGATCTCCAGAGCATGATGTAAGCCAGACCGCCAATAATACAGTGAATAAAGTACGACCAATCAACATATCCTGTGGCGCGTTTGTCATTCGTCCAACTCAATCTGCACAAACCCCGCATCTGCGGCTGACCTTAAGAAAGCTTCAGGATCAGCAAAAGGAATCTTGGTCCCTTTTTGTTCGAGCCACCTTTCAGCCAGCCTGCGCATGAATTCGACAAGAGGTTCATGAAGGAATCCTGCTCGCTCTCTCATTTGTTCGACAATCTCTACCCAGCTACCACGTAGTCGATTGCCATCACTTAATCTGACAGTACGGATAACTTGTTCAGCTGGTGAGTGGAGCGAGGTGAAGAGTTCAAGCTGGCTCGGATCAAGGTAGGATCCAAACTTTTCCACACCATGCACTACTGACTCGATTTCAGCGAATAAATTGTCTATCGAGTCCGGTAGGTTTTCGATCTGGCTTAACCGTTCCCTCCATGGACTTAGGCGAGAATCATCCTCATCAATGTGCCAAAGCGCCCGCTTCAGTTCGATTAGGCGCCAAACGGCTAAGGGATCCCAGTGGTCACAGGGAGGAACTCCCTCATACTCTCTTAACGCACCCTCCCAATCACCCCGATCGTAAAGAAGGTGAGCAAGATAAATTCTCGCTTCGTGTAAATCCGGATCAAGCCTAAGTGCTCGCC
>CAWVZF010000086.1:0-8340 GCA_963934665.1 uncultured bacterium
AGGGCGATACCGCATCCTATGTGACTGAAGTAGCTGCTGGGCACTTCATAATGGGTGAAATCACGGATCTCACTGGTGATGCCATCGTCGAACTCCTCAATCCAGAAGGACGAGCGGTCGCTGGAACCACCTATCCGCTGGCCTTCGCATTTGAGACAAGTGAAGCTGGTCAATACCGGCTTCAGATCTTTGTGGAAGACGACGGAGCAGGGGACTTTGAAGTTTTTCTTGATAGGATTGAGCCCATCGATACCGACCCAGCCAAGCTGGTAGACCAACTCATGTTCCCCTACGATCGCGATGATTCTCCGGGCGCAGCAGTGTCAGTATGGAGAAACGGTCAAAACATGTTTTCGGATGCATACGGGATGGCTAACCTGGCCTACGGAATCCCGTTTGATCTAGATACTCCGACGAACATCGGTTCCACATCGAAACAATTCACAGCTTTTGCGATCATGCTGCAGGAAGAACGAGGCAAGCTTTCACTAGAAGACGATATCCGCACGCACATTCCTGAACTTCCCGAGTTCGGCGAGACAATTACGGTCCGCCATCTCGTCACTCACACCTCTGGGCTTCGGGAATTTCTGAATCTGCTCAGAATGAGTGGTCGTCGACTCGATCATGGTGACTACATCGGTCGAGAAGAACTTATCGAGATCACGCAAAATCAGCCCGCTCTCCAGAATTCTCCTGGCTCAGAGTGGAATTACAATAATACTGCGTTCGGGCTGGCTGCTGTGATTGTTGAGCGCACCTCCGGACAGAGGTTCCATGAATTCATGGCGGACAACGTTTTCGGTCCGCTTGGCATGACCCGCACAGTGGTGCGTCCGACCCCAGAGCATATCGTGAAGGATCGATCTATCGGATATACGCCGTCTGAGGACGGTTTTCTTGAGATCAGCGATCTCGGTGGTGCGGTGGGCGCTGGGGCCATTTACTCCACGGTAGAGGATCTTCAAATCTGGGTGGAAAACTATGCTAATCCGAAGATAGGAAATGCCGAGATAGTAGAAGAAATGATGACCACTTATGTGCTTACAGATGGTGAGGAGACCGGATACGGGTACGGACTCAGCGTTGATGAACAACGAGGCCTCAAGCGGATTCAGCATGGAGGCGCTGACGTTGCACACCGATCGATGCTTGCCTACTACCCAGAGATCAACGCGGGTATCACCGTGCAGAGTAATCACTCAGGATTCAACAGTAATATCGCCTTTCGGATTGCTGGGTTGTTCTTTGAAGATGAAATGGACCCTGAAGAGGAAGAGGGCGAAGCGGAAGCAGGAGATTTCGACCCTGCGGCCTATGACTCGGAAGACTTTGATGAGATGGTGGGCCGCTATGCACTTGATGCCGCACCAGAGTTCATCCTGACGTTCACACGAGAAGGTGACACGCTCTATACTCAAGCCACAGGGCAGTCGCGTTTGGAGATCGTTCCAACTTCAGATTCAACGTTTGCACTTAGCGCCGTTGAAGCCTCTGTCACCTTCCACCGGGATTCCGATGGAGAAATCGAAGGCGCGACGCTGAACCAGAATGGGCAGCAGCAGCATGCGACGCGATTGGAGGAGTACGAAACGTGGGAGCCGACGGTTGAAGATCTTGCTGCCTTTGAGGGCCGCTATTTCAGCGAAGAGATCGAAACGTTTTATACGATGATGCTTGAGGGAGAAAGGTTGGTGCTGCACCAAAGAAGGATTGGCTCCGGTGATCTGACACCTGGAAATGAAGACGTGTTTAGCGGCCTAAGCGGTGAGCTCACGATCTCGTTTGAGCGGGACCGTAATAGCCAGGTGATAGGGTTCTATCTTTCGAATGGGCGGACGCGGGATGTGCGGTTCGAACGAGTGCGCTAAGAATGACCGGCCGAATTCGCCACTATATCCCTTAACTCCATTAACTTGCGGGCCTATTCTTATGAGCAAAATAGAATCATTGATTTAAGCAATTGCTATTCTCGGGATATCAATATGAAATCTTCACTCTTTGTATTACGTGGCCTGACTGTCTTCACTCTGATTGGTTCATTATCTGGATGTGGTGAGGCAGAGGTCCCATCTGTGACGACTCTAGAGGCCGCAACCGATCTCGGTGTGCGTAACGCTCGTATGCCCATCGAAGGGTTACTCACGAGTGGTCAGGTAACTGAAGAGCAGTTCGATGCGTTAGCAGAAGAGGGTTACCGCCACTTCATTTCTCTTCGTCCTGAAAGCGAAAATGGTGCGGGGTGGGAAGAAGCCTATGCCCAACCCGGCACATTCAATCGGATTCCGATTGCAGGAGCAGGGGATCTTACTCGAGAGAATGTCGCAGCACTGGATGAATTGCTGGACGAGGCAGGGGATGACCCAGCAGTGCTCTATTGTGCGAGTAGTAATCGGGTTGGTGCTCTTTTAGCACTTCGGGCGTATTGGATGGACGGGGTTCCGGCTGAAGAAGCTGCTGAGCTCGGACGGGCAGCTGGTATGACAAGCCTCGAGGCACCGGTTTTAGAACTCCTCGGACTCACAGAGGGAAGTGGCCGTTGAATCTCAGGCTGGCTGAGGTTTGGGTGTGACTTCCGTGCTGATACGACGCGGGAAGGAGGCACCATCGAAATGAACACGGGGAGGTTCGATGAATGGTAAGTTGAGGATCGCAAAGATCGCCACGGGAGTGCTACTCCTGATTGGCACCGCCAGCTATGTATACACGGCTCCTTATCCAGGCAATCAGGGACTTCAGCGCACGCCCGGTGTGATAATTGGGGGGACTGAGACTCCTGCCCCCGATGACTTTAGCACGGTCAATGACGTGGGCGGTAATCTATTGATGAAGTTCAGCGGCTTTCCGCCGTTCGTGATCTATCTTTCATATGTGGGGACTCCTGAGGGTGTGATCACCGCGACTCGTCCGGACGGGGGATACTGGGCACAGCGTGTGAGAGACGGGGGCAAGGACGGGTGGTTACGCATTGGTGACGCGAGGTATGCGATGCAGGCCACGGAGATCGTGGGTGACGCACGCCTACCGATGCTCGAATTATACTCGGGCAAAACCCGCATGCCGATGGACATAGCGGTGGGTGGGCCTGACCCCCTCCGCGACTGGGAAGTTTTCCTCTGGACGGCTCGGTAGGACTCAAAAGCCACTGATGACCATTGCGGTAACGGGAGCAAATAGCAGCGTTGGTCTCAACCTGTTATCGCATCTCACGGATAGTGATGACTCAGTCGTTAACGCGATAGTACGATCAGGTCACGCCTCCGAATCCCTTCCAAGTTCCCCGGCTGTAAGGCCTCAGATTATTCCCTATGAGGATGTCGAGCAGCTAACGCGAGCCATCGAAGGTGCCTCATGCGTCGTGCACCTCGCAGGGATTTTGATCGAAAGCAGGGCGTCGACCTACAAGAAAGCCAATGTGGACACCGCTGCCGCTATAGCAGAAGCAGCTAGGCGTTCTGGGCTGGAACACATTGTACTGGTGAGCGTTATTGGCGCGGATTCGGATTCTCCCAACCGCTACCTCAGGTCAAAAGGGGATGCTGAGAGGTTAGTGACGGGATCGGGAGTGCCATCAACCATTATCCGTACTCCAATTCTTCTCGGCCGAAACACAGCAGGTGCTGCCGGGCTTGTCCGTGTGGCTAAGCAGAAGAAGGTCAGGTTATTGGATGGAGGACGCTATCAGATGCGTCCACTCGATCTTGATGATTTGAGCAGGGCGATTTTGTCTGCAATCGAGAATCGAGGAGAAGGTGTATCGATCTACACTTTGGTTGGACCAGAATCTCTACGATATCACGAGTTGGTATCCCGTACTGCCAATATGATGGGGCGATCCCTGTCGATAGGTACGATGCCTGTTTGGATTGCTAAGACCGGGGCAGCCATACGGAGCAGGATCAAAGGAGGAGGTGTCTCACCGACGGTCATCGATGTCCTAATTGCTGATGAATCCGTGGAAATGAATGCGGACATCGAATTAGGCATTGAGTTGACTCCATTGTCTGCGACCCTAGAGAAAATCCTTTCTGACTTAGATGAAGACTGATGAATCCACAGACAGTTGATGGATCCGGACCAGTTCCGAGACCGAGCTTCTGGAGACGCATCATCGTCGTTGTCGTCACGACGTTATGCTTTGTCTATCTCTATTACCGTTTAGCTGGTGCTGCTGCACGGGAGGGTCTTTCTCTTGTCGACTACATGTCCCAGGTATTTGCCAATGTAAATTGGGTACCATGGCTGCTACTGATGATGACCTACTCCTGTGTGTATCTAGCCATTGATACCTTGGTCGTAGCACGCTCGCTGAAGTGGTTCGTGAAGGAGATACCCTATCGGGATATTCTACCAATCCGTGCTAGTGCCTACATCATCTCGATCTTCAATGAGCAGATCGGCAAAGGTGCTATGGCTTATTACCTCAATAAGCGAGACGGAGTCCCGGGATGGGAGGTTGGCTCGGTCATGCTATTTATCATGTTTTGCGAGATGTTTTATCTGCTGACTTGGGCCACGATTGGATTTTTTGTCAGCCGAGAGGCACTCCCGGAAGGCTTTCGTCTGATACCCCCAATAGCACTGGGTGCCGTTGTATTTATGACGCTTTGGATTGCGTTTTTCCGTGGCAAACTTTTACCCCAAAGCCAGCTACGTGACAAGCGACTTCTCCATGCTTTCAAGTTAGCCCGCATACGCCACTACTGGGGCTTCTTTTTACTACGTTCTCCAGCTCTCCTTTCGGCTGTGGTGGTTTATACCATTGCTCTCAATTTCTTTGGTGTCGAGGCGTCCTCGGTCGAGATGCTTGGATATTTGCCGGTCATCTTTTTCGCGGCCACGGTACCGACTCCGATGCGAGCGGCTGCTATAACCTCGTGGGTCATATTATTCCCTGGTAACGAGGGTCAAGTAGCTGCTTTTGGGCTTGTACAGCACAACTTCTTCATATTTTTCAACGCCACGATTGGACTGTTGTTCTTGAGGCGTGCACAGCGTGAAATGTTTGATCAGTGATCGCCCATCTTCTCACGAGTTTTCGATTACTTCTGGTAGTGCCGGTGTCATTGGGTCTCGCACAACCAGACGCACTTCCTGGTTTGTGGCTACTGATCTTTATCAGTCTGGGTATCGCCACAGACTATTTCGATGGCGTCGTAGCCCGACTGAGTGAGACCGCATCCCCTAAGGGGAGACTCTTTGATCACAGTACAGATTTCCTGTTTGTAACAGGTGGGCTAGGAGGGGCAGCGCTAGCTGGAGACATATCGATTGCGCTTCCAATTCTTATTGTGTGTGCTTTTACACAATACGTGTTGGATTCGTACTGGATGCACCGTGAGAAGGAGTTACGAATGAGCAGGCTAGGGCGCTGGAATGGCATCCTCTATTTCGTCCCTCTAGTCCTGATAAGTGCTTCGCGCCTTGATGTCATGGCTAATAGCAGCCATCTGTGGAGTACCGGGATCTTATTGGTCAGTTATGGACTGATCCTCTCCACTGTGGCTTCAATCATCGACCGGGCGATCTCGCCAAGGCAATAAGGATCGACAACTCACTGCTGCCAACTGAAGGATTGGTTTTTTTGGGGGTGCTCTCTTTCTATGTAGATGGGGCCGTCGGGGTACTGAGGTGCGGGACTATAAGCGTCGTCCTAGGACCACAGCACTGGGACCTTCACGCCATGCACAATGGGCGTCAAATCCGACTGCGGTGAGAGCCGTAAGTTCTTCCGTGAGGGAGAAATATGAATCTTCTTCAGCCCACTCTTCGAAGTGTTGCCAAGCCCTTTCCTCTGGGATTCCGCTAGCAACAAGGTGGCGAGCCCAATATCGATAAAGACGTTCTTTCTCTTTGCCGTGAGTGGGGACTGCCGCGTCTGCGTTCACGAAAATCCCACCTGGTCGGAGAGCGTTGTATGCTCTTTGATAGAGAGCCTGCTTCTTTTCTAGGCTTGGCACATGGTGTAGAGAGATACACGCGGTTATCGCATCACACACCGGAAACGGGTCATTGAACGAACTCAATTCAAAGCGAGCACGTTCACCGTATGCAGAGAGTCGTATCTTTGCGTGCTCTAGCATTTCTGGGTCAATATCCCACAATTCGACGATTCCGATTTCAGGATAACTGAGGAGAGCTTCGGAGAGTCCGCCGGAACCAGACCCTAGATCCAAGACATGGCCGGGTTTGGCTTCAGCGGTTAATGCTGAAGCAATTCCCAGCATGGTTTCATAACCTGGAACGAATTGTCGGATTTTACGGTCGTAGGTTGCCACTTCGATCCGTAGGTGCCGGCTAACCTTATGAGACATAATTAGGATAGTTCAGCGTATGGAAAAAGTGCTTATCACAGGCCCTTTGATAGGGGATTCTGTTAGCAGGCTGGTTAACCATTTCAGGGTCGAGTACTCCAAAAATGAAGTGATGAATCAGGCGGCATTCTCACACGCTGTGACAGATGCGTGGGGTATCGTAACAATGACGAGCCTGAGCGTAGACCGCCACATTATAGATTCCTCTCCACAACTGAAAGTTATTTCTAATTTAGGGGTCGGTTGCGACAACATCGACGTGTCGTATGCACAGAGTAAGGGGATCACTGTAACGAACACCCCGGATGTCCTGAGCGAGTCCACGGCTGAGATGGCAATGGGCCTTCTGCTCGCCACGTCCCGCCGAATTATTGAAGGCGATCACATGGTTAAGGCAGGGGGTTTCTCTGGTTGGAAGGTTGATCTGTTGTTGGGGTCCGAGTTGAATGGGAAGACGCTTGGCATCTTAGGTTGCGGAAGTATTGGCCAAGCCATAGCCCGAATAGCAGGCGGCTTCGAGATGCAAGTCCTGTACTGCAATCGCAGTCGGCTTCCGGACGAGGTTGAAACTAGGCTTCACCTCTCAGCGGTAGACTTCGACGGATTGCTGGAGAAATCTGATTTCCTCGTTATTACAACTCCCTTGAACAAAGAAAGCCACCACTTATTCGATCTGAAGGCTTTTGAGCGAATGAAGACAAGCGCAATCTTAGTCAACATCGGCCGTGGCCCGGTCATCAAAGAGGTTGATCTCATCGCTGCCCTCGAAACAAACCTCATAGCAGCTGTTGCTCTGGATGTATTCGAGATGCCTCCGAATGTGGCCGAGCAATTGAAGACACGTGTAAATGTGACGCTTACTCCTCACCTGGGCAGTGCCACGACTGAAGCTCGTAGCAGGATGAGTGACCTCGTTATCAACGCCATCCTCGATGTTCACGAAGGCCGTGTCCCGGATTATGTGGTCAGCTAATACGCGTTCAGGAGGGCACTGGCCGAAGGAATGAGTTCAACTAACTAGTATTAGCCCGTCCACCAATAAATGACCACGATAAGAACAATCAGCCATATGACATGCCAACTCTTTCTGATTCGCTTCCAGAAGTAAAACTCATTCGGATCTAATGATCCCATATCTATGACTCCTGAAACAACCGTTATTCTTATTATCAACGCTAAATAAAGATATGATTTATCTACTGATTTTCATCGTTTTGATTGTGGGAGTTCTTCTTCACTCCCTCATATCTACAGAGACTGTTTCGTCTGATGAAATGACCCAGGACGAATGGGATCAGGTTATGAGTTCGGATTCGGGAGAGTAATGATGGGTGAACAACTCATCCCAGCGCTTAAAAGGCTCTTGAGTCTCTAGCGTCTCTGGTTTTCGTAAAACCAGAGCCCCCCTCCTGATCCACCGAGGAGGATATCATCATCTCCATCAGCGTCGATGTCTCCAAAAGCTGGTGCAGCGAAGCCAAAGTGTTCGAGAGGAAGGAGGCCTGAGTCGGTGAATTCAGGCACATTTCGAGTGCCTTCGTTCAGGAGCAGGCGAATGCCTTCTGATTCTGAGCCAACAATAAGATCTAAGTCTCCATCACTATCGAAGTCGTGAAGGACGGGCAGGCTTCGGCGCCCCACATCAAGATCTAAATATTCATCACTTATCAAGGTGAATTCTGGCTGGCTGGAAGTTCCGGTGTTTTCATAGAAGTTGAGTGTTCCTGAGCTTTCTCCAACGATCATGTCAGCGTCACCATCAGAATCTAGATCCCCGAGTGTCGGTGTCGCGTTACGACCTCGAGTCAGGGTAACGATTGCTGAATCGACCAGAGTTAATTGAATCGACCCATCGGTTGCCTGGTTCTCATAGAAACGGAGTTCGTCTCCCCAGGTCCCGAGGACGGCGTCGAGGTCAGCATCACCATCTAGATCGGCAAAAGCCGGGAGAAAATGGTAGCCACCACCGACATCAAATTCACCCGACATTTGAAATCTGGGGGATCCTGGGGTCCCTTCGTTAATT
>CAWVZF010000087.1:0-8226 GCA_963934665.1 uncultured bacterium
ACTGAGGTCACGCATCAGCCCGAAGGCACTGCCAGTGCGCTCAACTGCCCATTCACGAGCAGGTAAGTCCATTGTGTCTAAGACGGGGTCTGTCGCCCAAAGAGCTTCAGGTGTTCCGTGTTCATAAGCGTATACCAAAGTCGAAGGTGCTGGACGCTCTGCTGTGGTCCGCGAATTGAGGATCCCGAATCCCAAGGCGGCCCCGACTGCGATGACACCTCCCGCGGGGGCCCACCAGCTATTCGGGCGAACGACACTGTCCAAGGCTGGTAGGCAAAGATACAGGCCGATTGCGATCAGAATAGCGAGTACAGGAGCGAATTCGAAGGTCATAGCGATCCAGAGCAATTCCGCTACAGGAACAAAGAACGAGAGAACTGGAACAGAGAATAGGACCGCAAGAAACCAGCCGAGCATTTCTGTTGTCTGTTCACCCATGACGGTGACCCACAACACTGACAGTAGTGCTGCCGCGACAGGCCATTCGAGATTCATTGCGGCGAGTGGGGCTGTGTACCCCAGCCAAATTGCACCCACAAATGGCAAGACCACAGCACCCAGAGCTAGTTGTTGGACACTTAGCCATTTCCTAGCTAGTGCGTGAAGTCCGGTCACAATCGTAAATGCGGCACCAGTGAGGGCTATTACGTACCAACCCTCTCTGTGATACAAGGACCCCTGAAGGCTACCAGCCTCAGGGTGAAAACGCGGTAACCAACTCAGGAGCAGTAAAGCAAAACCAAATGATAGAGATGCTCCGAGGATAGAGATGCCAGTGCCTATGAGAGCGCCAGGAAGACCGACGCTCGAGCGGTGAATTGCTAACAGTGCCAGTACAAACAAGACCAAGAGTCCGGCACTAATCCACTTAACCCATGTCACCTGGTAGACGAATAAGCCGAGGCCTGGCACGCTAAAATAAACTACATCCGGTGCATTTACGTTTATGAGGTCTTGGTCACCGAGATAGCGCAGGACATGTAGTGCATGTAGCCCGTGGTGTTGAAGTGTCGATTCCGAAAGGTTTTCAGGTGTGTCATACTGCTGGTGATAGACATGTCCCTTGTCGATTGCTGCGAAGTTGAGTCCCTGCTTGCCAGCCTCTTTAAATGGTGTGAAATCGGTGTCATTTGGCATCCGCTGGTACACTTCGTACGCCATGGCGTTGGCAAATGGGTACTGATCAGACGCCTGTAGGGCGTCGATTATCCAGCCATTATCTTCTGCGGTCTCAACCATGATTACCGGGCCACCCCCACCTCGCATTTCAAATGAAAGAACGAGTTGAATGTCCTCCATCCATGGGTGCTCATTCACGAAAGCTCGTGCACCGAGCAGACCTAACTCTTCAGCATCGGTGAATAAGACAATTACGTCATTGCGGAGAGGTGGTCCTGTCTGGATTGCTCTTAGCGTTTCCAGTATCGAGACGACGCCCGTACCGTCATCTCCTGCTCCTACGGCGAGACCCCGGCTATCGTAGTGAGCGGTGATCAAGATAGCCCCGGTGGATGCCGAACCAGGTAGCCGCGCGACCACGTTTCTGACGGTAGCGGTCCGGGCCATCGTCCCTCGCTGAAATGAACTCGTTGAGGTTTGGATTTCTGGATTCAAGCCAAGGGTGGTAAGGCGGTCGACTAGATAACCGCGGACTCTTTCGTGTTCTGGCGAGCCCGGTGGATGCGCTTGTCTCGCAATTTCAACAAGGATCGCCATCGCACGTGCTGATGAGAATTCTGTTTCAGGTGCGTTAGCTGAGACAGGAGAGGGTTGCCCGGTGCGAGTGCTGAAGAAACAAGACATCAGAAACATGAGTGAGATTGTGATGACTCCCCACCACCGGTTCTGCGCCTCGCCTTTGTTCATCTAGCCAGGATCCGTACGATATCATCAATGGCGTCTCTGACTTGTCCAGATGGGAGGCCTGATCCATTTGATAGTATGGAGAAAACCACCTCGCTACCGTCGTCCCGCGTCAGGTATCCGGAAAGCGAATTTACATTTGAAATTGTTCCTGTTTTTGCGAAAACACGGCCCTCTAGGCCAGAAAGTCGTTCTTGGAGTGTAGAGTCTTCTTCCCCCGGTGTGGCTAGTGCAGAGCGGTAAGTGCCATTGTTTTGATTAGAGGACAGGTATTGAAGAATCCGCACGAGTGCCCGGGGCGTCACAAGATTATATGCCGATAATCCTGAGCCATCTCTTGGCGAAATATCGAGGCTGTCTATCCCGACCACTTCTGTCAGGAATTCACTTATAACAACAATTCCCTCTGACCAACTACCCTCTTCTCCCAATTCAGCACCAAGTGTCCGGATAAGTTGCTCAGTCATCCAGTTTTGGCTTGGCTTCAAGATACCGGCGATAAGTTCAGAGAGCGGGGGAGACTCAAGCGTCAGAATTGGTCCGGCGTTAGGACATTCTCTCACAGATCCGGATAGGCAACCACGTCCGACCCTGTAACCCTTACTCCATGCGACCTGGGCCCCACCTTGCAACTCGATACCGGCTTGTTCGAGAGCGATGTCGAGTGCTGCGGTTGCTTGGCGAACAGGATCTCGAAGCGCGAACGTCAAAGTATCGGTGTCGTATAACTCGATTTGTCCGGTTAGTTCAAGGTGGCGTGTTTCTGGCAGATAATTGGACCGCACCTGGAGGCCACTGTCCGGCGGGACCGTGGTAATGCGAGTCCGCACATAATCAGGTGTCCCCTTAGGGAACCATTCTAGGTTTGCAGGAGACCCAACTGCTGGCCCAGCATTAATGATCACTGAGATCTCACCCTCATCTATCGCGAACGCCCCTCCAGTTGCCCCATGCGAAAATCTCAGGTCTTCTACTTCCCAAGTAGGGCCCACCGTAGAGGAGTCCCAAGCAGAGACATCGACGAAGACAGAGCCCGCAACGCTTCGCAGTCCTTTCTGGTAAAGACTGTCAGCGATAGCGGCTAATGATGCTTCTCCAGATTCCCAGTATCGATCGGACATCGACGGGTCTCCGGAAGCGAGGACAACTAGATCCCCATCTAAGAGTGACCCTAGAACAGATCCTGTAGCCCAGACTTCAGTCCCGTAGCGGTAGTTTGGTCCAAGAAGTGAAATGGCAGTTGCTGTGACAAGGATTTTTTGGTTGGACGCCGGTACGAACTTTTGATGGGCATTTCTGGAATACAGGATGCGCCCTGTTCGCGCATCTACGGCTAAGACACCGAAGTGAACCTGATCTAGGGGAGAGGTATCTAGGATGGCATCTACTGCATTTCGAACAGTCCCACCCGAAGGCTCTCCAACTGTAGCGCACCCGGATAAGAGGACCACGATGATCCATTTAGCGATGCTTTTTGAAGCCCTAGGGAGCTTTTTCTTCAGGAGGTTCATAGCATCTGCGATTAGATTATTAGCCAACTTCTAGGACCTTTCTAAAAGGCAGCTTCCAACTTTACTGCGGTGCCATAGCAGAGCATTTCAGCAGCTCCTTGCATCACCATAGACGTCTGAAAACGGACTCCGATTATTGCATCTGCGCCCAAGGAGTCTGCTTCTTCAATCATGCGGTCTATCGCCTGCTCCCGAGATTCTCCGAGCAGCTTGCTGTACTCGAGGACTTCCCCACCAGCCATATTTCGAAACGTAGCCATGATGTCCTTTCCTATGTGCCGTGCCCTAATTGAACTGCCTCGAACCAACCCCAAGGATGCGGTCTCCTGTTGACCGGGTACGTGTTCCGTAGTGACTAAGATCATCTTTGTACATCCTTGTAGGGGTCATTTCCCGATTCTTTGTAGCGTTCCCAAATTACTGTAGCGAGGAGTGCGAGAATCCCAGCCCAAAGCAGCCCAGTACCCCATTTCTCCCAGCCAGTTACTTCAAGGTCGGTAAGAAAAACATACGCACCGTACGTTGTGAGAATAATGAACCCTATGATCAACGATATCCAACCGATGCGTTTTGTCATTTTAGCATTCACCTGGTCCTATTCGGGTCTCTGGTAGTTAACTAAACAGAACTTTAGGTGACTCCGACTACGAGAGATAGCCTGATCTTCTCGAAAGGTTACCGGGTGATCTCATCGAGTGAGCTAATAAAAACGCTCAGTTCGTCTTCAGTATTGAAGTAATGAGGAGAAATACGGAGAGACCCGTCCACACCCTTTTGCGTATAATCGATGATGGCGTCAATGCCCTCTTGGCCGGTCGTATTAATGCCGTGTTCGCGCAGTTCCCGAACTAGGTCTGTTGGTGCCCATCCATCAACTGAAGCTGTTACTGTTGCACCGAGTATTTCACCACGATCTAAGACTGTCACTTTGTCATGCTTATTCAGGAGTGATCGGAGGTGATCAGCGAGTTTCCATGCCCGGTCACGGATTGGCTCTATACCGATGTCCAGTGCATAACGAGCGGCTTCCCCAGTTCCCCGTACGAGCCCCCAAGCAAACTCCCAGGTCTCGAAACGTTTCGCGTCGGGAGCCGGTTGGTACATGTCAGGTGCGACCCAGTCAGCTCCTCGTAAGTCGGGGAACAGTGGTTCATAGCCGCGGGATAGAACGCGATCTGAAACATAGAGAAAGCCTGCGCCACGCGGTCCTCGAAGGTATTTTCTCGCGGTGGCGGAAAAATAATCGCACCCGATCGCTTGCACATCGACGGGCATCTGGCCAACCGACTGGCAACCATCAACGAGGTATAGAATGTCCTCAGCTCGACACATCACTCCGATCGCTTCAACATTTTGAACTAGACCGGAGTTCGTTGGAACGTGCGTGACAGCTACCAGCTTGGGGCGCAGTCGGTGGATCAGCGCTTCTATCTCGACTAAGTCTACTCCACCCTCCGGTGCTTCGGGTGCACGAACTACTTGAACTCCAAATCTTTGTGCGAGGGCGAGGTACTGAATTTGGTTTGAGACGTAATCGTTTACGGTTGTGAGCACTACATCACCAGATACAAACGGTATTGAAGAAATTGCAGCAACAAACGAAGCGGTTGCGTGCTCGCTAAAAGCAATATTGAAAGGGGTTGTGCCAAGTAGCCTTGAGACATGCTCATACGCTATGGTGATTTCGTCGGCAGCCTCTGACTCGGCTTCATAACCACCGATATTCGCCTCGAGTTGGAAGTGGGACTCTACTGTCTCAATAACGCTTCGGGGCATGAGTGAGGCCCCTGCATTATTGAGATGAATCCGGTGTTCACACCCCGGGGTTTCGTCCCTGATCTTGGCCAGATTCACTGATAGTTTGTGGTAGTCACAATATTGTACAGAGGAGATGAAACGATGTTATCCAACTCCCTGGACATTGATTGTTAGACTAGTTTCCTCCCTCGTCTTCCGAAATTACTCGGGCTTTAGCATCGGTAACCATACGACGAACATCTTCTAACAGCTTTTTCGCATCATAAACGATTCCATCTTTGATCGTATAGCTGATGCCGCCCACGCGCTCGACTTTTCCAGTGTCATCATTGAGCATGGGTGTACCGGTACCGTAAAGCACTTTTAAGTTTGCCAGTGGATTCTTATCAACCACTATCATGTCTGCTTTTAAGCCGGCTTGGATCACTCCAAACTGGAGATCGTTCTCCATTCCCTTCGGCTTATGAAGTTGCAGGGCACCATGATAGGTCGCTGCGCGGATGACTTCGAGCGGACTAAACCCTGCCTCCCGGAGTAGTTCAAGTTCCCGGATGTAATCAAAGCCATAAAGTTTATATATAAACCCTGAGTCAGATCCCGTAGTGACGATTCCACCCCGGTTCTTGTAGTCGTTCAGGAACTGCATCCATTTCTCGTAGAACTTGTTCCAGTGATACTCATCCTCACTGGTCCAATAAAACCAATAGGATCCGTGAGCTTCACGGCTTGGTTGATAGAAATCCCACTGGCTAGGTAGTGTGTATTCCTCGTGCCACTCGGCTTCCCGGGCCCGCATCACATCTCTGCTTGCTTCGTAGATCGTCATGGTTGGGTCGAGGCCAAAATCGAGCTCCAGGAATTCCTCGAGAAGAGCATTCCATGTCTCAGACCCACGATCCGCCGATTGGTACCATAGTCGACCGACCTGTCCGAAACGGTGCTGTTCATTGTTGTAGTTGTAGTCGTTCGGAAAATCCTGAATGGATCGATCGTCAAAGAGGGCTTCGAACAGCCCGTAGTAATGGGTCATCATATCTAGCCCGAGACGTGCAGCATCAAGGGCGTCCATCCGCGAGACGCCGGTCTGGGCTAGGTGTGCTACCGTACCCAGGCCGTGCTTATGGGCTTCATCGATAAGCGCTTCCATAATGGCTGGGGGATAGGAAGTCAGTTTTAGGCCATCTATTTGAGCGCCCTCGACGTCTACATTTGCAGCATAGCGTACCCATTCACGGGCTTTTTCAGCGCTATCGACCGGTCCGCGGTCCCATCCCTCTCCGGGGCGCGCATAAGTGAACATCCGGGGTGCCACGATTTCGTTGCGATCAGATGCTGCCTTTTCTCCAAGAGCCCACATCATCGAACCATGGCCGACTCCGCGGGAGGTTGTAATGCCGTTACCCATCCAGAGTTTATATGTGTACTCAGGCTGTGGTGCCTTCCCGCCGCCGCCGGTATGAGCATGCATATCGATCAGCCCAGGCAATATGTACATGCCAGAGAAGTCCAATTCCTTAGTGGCGCCTTGGGGTCGACGTTGTTCGTTGATTGGCGCCATGGGGAAGCCAACGGATCGCACTTCCGTGATTCGATCACCTTCGATGACTATGTCCACGGGACCCATCGGAGGTGCACCAGTACCGTCAATAATCGTTGCGCCCCGAAGGATCAGCCGTTCATGTGGCCCATCTCCCTCATCAGCCCTTCGGAGGGTGGTCACTTCCATCCCATTTTCTAGGCGTTCGATCGCCAATTCGTTCACGTCCGTTTGTGCGACAATCGAGTCTGTGACCACGAAAGTGGTAAGTACTGCCAGTGAGATGTGGAGCAGCGGACGATGCTTCTTCATGATTCCTCCGAACTGGTTTTCATAGCCCTATCGAGCGGGACGGAAGGATATTATCGAACCTGCCCGTCCAATTCGCCAAGAGGTGTCATTGATTCGAAGGTCTCTTTGAGTGCGGATATCACTAATCGCCATGACGTTGTGGACGGCGAAACCATCTCAAAGTGGCCAGAGTCTGGGAGGTCGACGATTCGCAGATCCTCTGTTCCCAATGTTAGGGCACGGTGGTAATAGGACCGCCCCGGAGGTGCCCAAACAAAATCTTGTCCGCCGATAAGGAGTGTTTGTGGCACTGAAATCGGAGCAAGTTGCATAGGAGAAGCAGCTTGGTATCGCTCAGGATATTCCGCGGGCGTCCCCCCCATGAGACGTCCGACTGCGTTGCCGCACGACCCGCGTTCTTCAAGCGCTTCCAAATCTGCGGCTGGGGCCAATGCGAATACTGCTTGCACAGGAAGTGGGTTCGGAGTGTATAGGGCACTCTGGTCATCGACTTTGCCTCGGGCGGCAGCCCATAAAGCGAGTGCTCCTCCTGCCGAGTGTCCTGCAACAACCACCCGACTTAGGTCCAGATTATATGGTTGTGCCATTTCGCGGAGATGATCGATCCCTTGTCCCACGTCAAGATATGTGCTTGGCCAGCCACCTCCCTCGTCACCAAGTCGCCGATATTCTATGCTCCACACCGCATAACCAGCCTCGGCTATAGCTACCTCAGTTTGCCCTACGTGTTGTATGTCGAACGCCGATAACCAGCAGCCACCGTGAATGAACACGACTGTAGGATGTGGGCTAGCACCGGTCGGAAGTCGTAGATTGCCAAACTGCTGGGGGGCTGGGCCGTATGAAATACGATGGTCTGGCGGCGGCGATTGCCATTCCAGTACCTCACCTGACCCTATGAGCTGAGCACCTCCATGGTTCGGGTGGACCGAAACTAAGAGGATACCGAGAGCGGTGATCGTTGCCTGTTTTAGTCTAGCCATCTTTTGTGATCCTTATTCTAGGTCCCCTAAGGGGTCCGAATGACTATTATTGATACTCTTTTGGCTATCGAGCCATACCCGAAGTCAGACGCACACATGAGCAGAGAGTTGGTTTGACAGACCAAGGTACGTTGGGATTCGAGAGTGCACGCGCCGAGGCAGAGCGTTTGCGTGAAGAGCTGCACCATCATGCCTTCAGGTACTACGTCGAAGCACGACCGGAGATCAGCGATACTGAGTACGACCGGCTATTCAAGCGTTT
>CAWVZF010000088.1:0-8180 GCA_963934665.1 uncultured bacterium
GGGGTGGCTAAACCAAGAGCACAGGGACAGGCAATCACAAGCACTGCTACCAAACGCACAAGAGCTACAGAGAAATCAGCGCCAACCACAACCCACCAAACAACAAAAGTCAAAACCGCGACAATGATTACTATTGGTACAAAAACACCAGCTACCTGGTCTGCTAACCGTTGGATCGGAGCCTTGCTCCCTTGAACTTCCTGCACGAGTCGAATGACCTGAGCAAGTGCAGTATCGGCCCCAACTTTTGTAGCCCTGAAGTGAAAGGCCCCGGATTTATTGATGGTTGCACCCACAACGACATCCCCGGGGCCCTTCTCAACCGGCATGCTCTCCCCTGTCAGCATGCTCTCATCAATGGAAGACAGGCCGTCGACAACCTCTCCATCTACCGGTAATCGCTCACCGGGACGTACAAGCAATACATCACCGACGACGACGTCTGAGATAGGTATGTCATACTCAACGCCCTGCCGAACCACCCGAGCTGTATCTGGCTGAAGTCCTATGAGCTCCCTTATTGCCTCGCTCGTCTCTCCCTTAGCTCGGACTTCCAGAAGCTTGCCGAGTTTGATCAAAGTGATGATGAGTGCAGCGGTTTCGAAGTAAACATGCTCACCTGCCAGAGTGCTTCCAGCACTGAGCATTACAACAACGACCACCGAATACACATAGGCGACTGTGGATCCTAGGGCGACGAGCACATCCATATTCGCCGATCCAGTCCGAAGGGCCTTCCAGCCACCTACGTAGTAATCCCAGCCAACGTATACCTGAACCGGACTCGCAAGAACGAACATCAACCAATTCACCCAATGTGCATAAGCCCAGGAACCCAGAAACCCAAAGTCTCGAGCCATACTGAGTATGAAGAGTGGGCCTGCGAACCCTACCCCTATCCAGAATTTTCTGGCTTGGTTTTCTAGCTCCCTTTGCCGAGCCGCCGCTTCAACGTCGTCAAGCTCATCCGGATCCGCCTGCAAAACCCCATATCCCACCCGCTCGACTGCAACACTCAGATCCTCAAAGGTTGCTCCCTCTTCTGACAACTCCACTATAGCACGCTCAGTTGCGTAGTTCACCGAGGCACCAGCAACCCCTTCGGTGCGGCACAATGCCCGCTCAACCGTGGCTGCGCAGTTCACACACGTCATCCCAGTGATCGGGAGCGTGAGTTGTCGAGTACTGGAGGAGTCTACCGTCATACCAGTCTCATGTATTGCCGCCTTACTGAACCTAAGGCTAACCAACTGGTGGGTAGTTGATCTGACTCATCAATCCCTCAATCTCTTGCCAACTCGTTTTCTCAGAATTCCACGAAATCGTAACATCCCGAGTGTCATGTCTGCCTTCAACCGATAACACTCCTTCGATCTCGGAAACCTCTCTCTCAATAGCTGCCACACAATGCCCGCAGCTGATGTTAGGTACCTGAACCGTTCGATTCTTCATCAATATCTTCTCCTCAAGCTTTGCTACTCGCCTCGAATACCTGAATGAGTTCTCCGAGGATTTGTTCCTTTTGTGAGTTACCCGTTCCTTGAATCGCGTTGGTCACACAATGGTGCAAATGCTGATCGAGCATTCGACTGCTCACCTTCTTAAGAGCCCTCTGGATCGCCAAGATCTGATTAACCACGTCAATACAGTACGCTTCTTCCTCAACCATGCGTCCAATACCCCGAACGTGACCCTCTACGCTTTTCAGTCGCCGCAAGATGTCCACCTTACGCTCATCCGTCATCCGGGCCTGCCTTATACCATAAGTACAATCTAAATGCTTAACCCATCCCCCCTGGGGGGGGCTTATGTCATCGCAGAAAGATAGAGAAACGTTGGAGTCAGTCAATCACTCCTTGTGGCATTATTGATGACTAAACACCTTTTCTGCATGTCATTTATCTCTTCTGTGAAGGCCCTCCTTACCCTCGGAAGAGGGGTTACCAGTGGGCTTCCCGACGCTACTGAAGACAAGGATCCTATCAATCTTTTCCGGGTCTGGTTTGAGGCCGCGAAAAAGTCGGGGATCCTACTTCCAGAGGCGATGTCACTTGCGACAACCACCCCGGATGGGAGGCCTTCAGTCAGGATGGTCCTCCTAAAGGATGTCGACCTACACGGGTTTGCGTTTTATACCAATTATGGAAGCCAAAAAGCCTCTGAAATAGACCAAAACCCACATGCTGCCCTCTGCTTTCACTGGCCAATCTTACAAAGGCAAGTCCGTATATCAGGCAAAGTCGAAAGAGTCCCGGAGGACGAAAGTAGGGATTATTTTGTAACGCGCTCACGGGCAAGCCAGTTAGGCGCGTGGGCTTCAAAGCAGAGCAAGTATCTTTCTGACCGAGCAGAACTGGAAACCCGAGTTAAGACTTATAGTGAGAAGTTCTCTGGTGATAATGTTCCACTACCTATGTTTTGGGGTGGCTACCGCCTCGATCCAGAGCAAATTGAGTTCTGGCAAGGACGGGCAGACCGACTTCATGACCGGATACTTTTCAAGCGATCTTCGGACGGATGGGAAAGTGAGCGGCTTTATCCGTAAGGATCAGCTGATTGGGGCCCTTGGCACTTTTTCGTCACGCATCGCAGCATGGTATAGAAACGTCGCTAACACCACAGCAGCCTGAGCTAAATCCTCCTCACTCAGTCTCTCGTAGAAGTCCGTATTTGTGTGGTGCGTTCTTACATCGTAGTCCCGATAATCCTGGAGTGAGTTGAAGCCCGGAAGACCCGCTCGTGTGAATGACAGATGATCCGTACTACCGATATTATCCATCAGGTTCTTACGGACTCCGATATCATTCAAAGGTTGAAGCCAGGCATCAAAAATCGCCTTAGCTGCTGCGTTTTGCTCCATGTACCAACCATAGATCGCACCTGTCCCTGGGTCGTGGTTGAAATAGACCGAGAGGTTCTGACGGTTATCCGGGTTGTCTTCGCCCAGATGCCTAGCGACATACTCCCTGGAGCCGTGCAGGCCCTGCTCCTCAGAACCCCAGAGTCCGACACGTATCGTTCGCCGTGGCTCTACCCCTAAGTCTTCCAAGATCCGCATCGCTTCCATAACCGAAGCCACTGCGTCAGCATTATCCGAGGCACCCGTAGCGGAGTGCCAAGAATCCAAGTGCGCTCCGACCATAACAACTTCATCCCCGATCTCCGGATCAGCACCTGGAATCTCAGCAAGAACGTTATAGCCCCTAGTGTCGTCCTCGTGGAATTGGCCTTCGATCGCAATCCTCAGGCTAACTGGTTCTCCAGCCTCGATCATACGAACAATCATATTGTAGTGTTCAGAAGCTAGAATCACAGTTGGAGAAGCGGTGTCTGGGTTGTCCCGACCTAGCACAAAAATCGTCCCATGTTGTCCCTGGTTAGGCCGGAGCACTGCGCCAACGCCGATATCGTGGAGTAGCTGTGCGAGCGTACCTCTGTCCGCCGGAGTCTGAGTTGGCAGGAACCGAGGGGCACCAATCCGCACCTGTTCCTCGTAGTCAGCGGGCTGAAGCCTATCCTCCTCTATGAATCCTTCCTGTGGTTGTGCGATAAGCACGGCCTTACCGTGCAACTCTGACCCGCGAGTGCGCAAATCATCTGTTGTCCAATCTCCGATATACACGGGAGGCCCCTCCAGCACTCCATCGGTACTGGGTGTCCAAGCTTCAGGATACCCGAAAAGCGGGAAGTATCGCGGACTCCTCATTTCAAGCGTCAGCCCTTCAAGTGTCCAGCCACGACCGAAGTCCCATGACTCTAAATGAGCATTCTCAAGCCCCCATTCTTCAAATTTCATTACGCCCCAGTCTGCTGCCCGTTTGTACGCCGGCGTCGCCGAAAGCCGGGGCCCGATTACATTTGTCAGATAGTTGAAATGCTCCATTACCTCTGATCGTTCTAGACCTTCAGCCTTAATCCGCTCGATCATCGCCAGATCTACTGGCTCTTGGGCACCGAGAGGGGTGACCAGTGCTGAAATCGTAGTCAGTGTAATCAGTGCTCGCTTCATGACTGCATCTCCGTGAGGGTACGCGGGGAAGATGCCGTGAAGTGTTGTATCACGCGAGCATACTTGTCTGCAGAGATGCCCCCCCTCCCTTTCTCAGGGGACAATCAATCTATTGGAGGGTGAGAATCGTGGCCGAGAGATACTTTACGCAGGACACGGTCTCTTTTATGGCAGAACTGGCTGAACACAACAACCGTGAATGGTTTTCAGCAAATAAGACGAGGTACGAAGATCTGGTGAAGGACCCTGCCCTTCGCTTCATCGCAGCCTTTGCAACAGAACTCAAAGGCATTAGCCCACACTTTATGGCTACACCCCGGTCTCTATTCCGGATCTATCGGGATGCACGTTTCTCTAAAGATAAGAGTCCTTACAAGACCTGGACGGGAATCCAGTTCAGGCACGATTCAGCGAAGGATGTCCATGCCCCTGGATATTATCTGCACATAGAGCCAGGGTCTATTTTCGTGGCGCTCGGTGTATGGCATCCTGATTCACAGTCGCTCCGTTCGATCCGGGAGCATATCGTTGCAAGCCCCCGCTTATGGACGAAGGCTTCGCAAAACAAACAATTTGCGGATCTATTCAGACTATCAGGGGATCGTCTGAAACGTGCGCCCAAGGGGTTTGAGCCAGATCACGAATTGATAGATGAACTGAAGTGGAAGGATTACATCGCAACAAAAGATGTTTCGCAATCTTTCTTGACCGATGCAGCACTTCCACAGGAGCTTGCAAGACTATTCAAGATCGGTACACCACTAATGAAGTTCCTCTGTAGCGCATTAGCTGTACCGTTCTAGATCAAGGACATATCTGATCTGAGCTTCAGGCACAGGTCAGCGTCGCAAAACGAAAAATGGGGAACTCATGAATCTGGGTATACAAGCCGCGCTCGCTCTCTTCCCAATCGCGCTCGGAGGGACCCTTCTGATCGGCTTCCGTATTGCGGCCAAACACGCCATGCCGGCTGCCTACATAGCTGCTGTCGCCGTAGGATTCATAGCATGGCAGATGACCCCTTCTCGGGTAGCGGCGGCCTCTATCGAAGGGCTCTTCATCACCTTTGATCTGCTGTTCATCATCTTCGGTGCAATCCTGCTACTACACACACTTGAGCGCTCTGGGGGAGTCGCCGCTATCAAGCGCTCGTTCCACGGTGTTAGTGATGACCGTCGTGTCCAAATCGTGATTGTAGCTTGGCTCTTCGGATCCTTCATCGAAGGTGCGGCAGGCTTCGGCACTCCGGCTGCCGTCGCGGCACCGCTCCTGGTCGCACTCGGATTTCCCGCAGCAACCTCAGTGATGCTCGGCATGATGATCCAGAGTATGGCCGTCACGTTTGGGGCTGTCGGAACACCTGTCCTCGTGGGCATTCAGAACGGTCTCGGCGGCGAGGCCTTTATGGCTGACCTGACTGCTGCCGGTCTCACGATGAGTGACTTTCTTCGCCTCGTGACCGCTAAGGTCGTCATACTCCATGCTATCGCTGGGTTCCTTATTCCCACATGGATGGTCATCATGACGACCCGTTTCTTCGGCGCGAATAAGTCATGGACTGAAGGGCTTTCCATCCTGCCATTCACGATCTTTGGAGGACTCGCCTTCGCGATCCCGTACATCCTTTTTGGGACTTTCCTTGGACCCGAATTCCCATCCCTCCTCGGAGCCCCGGTCGGCCTCATTATCGTCGTTTGGGTGGCGCGCCAGGGATGGCTCCTTCCTGAGGACACATGGGACTTCCCCGAGCGCAGGACCTGGGATAAGTCCTGGATCAGTGGGTTGGAGGAAGAGCTCGCTGACGTGCCCGAGGGACGAGGAATCTCTGCCCCAATGGCCTGGACACCCTATGCACTTCTCGGTGCGATCCTCGTAATCACGAGACTTGAAACGATACCAGGCACAGAGATCCTGGTACCAATTCGCGGATGGCTCCAGTCGGTCGCCATTACGTGGTCTGATATTCTCGGGTCCGGAATCACCGCTTCGACCACGCCACTATATCTACCAGGCTTTGTATTGTTGGTCGTCGTGGCCATTACGGCGGTTCTGCATCGAATGGAGATGTCGGACCTGACCGAAGCTATGAAGTCCTCCACCAAAGTCTTAGTGGGTGCCGGCATAGTGCTGGTATTCACTGTTCCTATGGTACGCGTCTATATCAACTCGGACATGAACGGTGCAGGTATCGCGTCGATGCCGCTCGCCATGGCTGAATGGGTGGCGCAGAACGTCGGTCAGGTATGGCCTTTCTTCGCTGGGGTAACCGGAGCACTGGGCGCGTTCATCGCCGGCTCGAACACGGTGAGTAATCTCACGTTTGCAGCCTTCCAGTACGGTGTCGCCGAGCGGCTAGCCATGTCGACTGTCATGATTGTTTCACTCCAAGCGGTAGGAGCAGCCGCTGGGAATATGATCGCCATCCACAACGTCGTCGCCGCATCAGCAACTGTAGGCCTTCTCGGTAAAGAAGGTGACACGTTACGGAAAACAATCCTCCCCACGATCTACTATCTACTCGTATTGGGTGTCCTAGGACTTTTGGCAATTCACGTCCTAGGGGTAACCGACCCCCTTATGGGATCCGGATGATCGACTCCAGGGCCTGAGGAGTATTGAAGAGCCGATCTGAAGCCAGAATTCTTAGCAGTTAATCCTACTTCTGGAGCGCAGCCGCTATGCCGTCAGCTGCGTGTTCGATACACCGTTCCCCTATCTTGCGACTCATACCTTGGGCGTCCCCTAGAACACCATTCGGAGTAACCTCACGAAAACCATCCCTGAAAATCCGCTCAGATAAGGCGTCATCGAAATCTGCCAGGTAGCCCTCTTCTGCGAGATCTTCACGCACCAGATCTGGCCTTATACAGAGCATTTCTGAACTCTCTGCGATGTCCGCATGTCCACCTACGCGACTCACAAGTTCGGGCGCCTCAGATGCAACCGCGCTCTTCCAGCATTCGATGAAGCCAACCAGATCTGTGTAGGCATCAACTTCACAATCTGACCCCACTGCCAAACGCAGATCATCTAGCATGTCCGCAAGAGGAGCGAAGTTGCCACCGTGCGAAGGCACAAAACACACACGCCGAAATCCATGACGAGAGAGACTCACAGCGTAGTCTGTACACAACGCCTCTAGGGTCTGCTGTCGTATCGAGAGTGTTCCTGGGAAGGCCATGTGATGCTCTGAACAGCCCACGCGAATAGTCGGTGCAACGAGAGCATCGCCCAATCGGTGGGCCACCTCCAGTGCTAGCCGGTCACCACGAACTGCATCAACCAACAAAGGCAAATGGGGGCCATGTTGCTCAACCGCACCAACCGCAACTACAGCAGTTATGTAGCCGTCTTGTAATGCGCGCTTGACCTCCGGGGAGGTTAGTTCCTCTAACAGCAAGTTCTGTTGACTCATGCTAGGCAACCTAAGGAATGACAGTAGATCGCTCTAGGAGAACACAGACTGCCTTCTCTTCACCTAGATCGGTAACTCGCTAGTTACAACTCGTTTGACACTTCGCTGCGAGTAGACGATTGAGGACTCCTTGGTATGCGGACCAGGACGTGGAGTTATATCCGCGACCATCCCCAACAGCAGTCTTGTGCGCTACTACCATCGCAAGTGCGGGCAAAACAGTGATGTACTGACCGTAGGCTCCTTTTGCGGTATAGGCTCCAGAGTAGAGAGGCGAAACCGAAGGGCTATCCCAAATCCACCACATATAGCCGTAACCGAAGGCACCGGAGCGCCTGGATTCTGGGTTCATCTGTTCTCTATGAGTTACCAAGGACGTAACCTCACGCACCCAGCTTTGTGGAATCAGCCGGTGGCCGTTCCAATTGCCCTCTTGCAACATCAGTTGGCCCACCCGAGCCATATCACGGGTTGAGAGCCACATGTGGTAGGCAGGGTAAATGGACCGATCGAGATTTCCCCTCTTTTCTTGTCTCGAGCGCTGGAAATCTTCAAACCCCAGAGGCTCTGCAAGATCCGTCATTAGAGCGTCGAAAATCTCTCTACCCGTCATCAACTCAAACGCAGCCCCAGCTGCATTGAAATCCCAATTGTTATAGAGAAAATAGGAACCAGGCTCTTGGGACCCTCTCGCGGGTGCAGAATCAGAATCATCTCCACTATTCGAAGCATCGTGATAAACGCCCGACCTTGCTG
>CAWVZF010000089.1:0-8014 GCA_963934665.1 uncultured bacterium
TGGAACACCATCCAGGACAACGCGGTTAGCGGCAATCGCGATCGCTTGAAGCCCAGAGCTACAGAAGCGGTTCACGGTACTTCCTGCTGAACTCACGGGTAGCCCAGCCCGAATCGCCGAGAGTCGGGCTATGTTCTTGCCTGTGGCACCTTCTGGTAGCCCACACCCAATGATGACGTCTTCGATTTCATCTGCATCTACACCAGCTCGGCTCACTGCATGCTTAATTGCATGACCAGTAAGTGTCGCGCCGTGGGTTTGGTTGAACGCTCCACGAAATGCTTTGCCTATCGGGGTTCTTGCAGTTGAAACGATAGCAGCTTCTCTCATGTGTTCTATTCCTCGGCTGCTGGGTTGTCAGGCAGATTAGCTTTCGCTAGAGCAGTTGTTTCACGCTCGATGAGAGCGGTCTTATCACATAAGTCACTGGATTTCTTAAGAGTTGATTCAGGGACTGAAGAATCCAGAATCATCGTGTCTGGGTGGAGGCCCTTAAAGATCATTCTGTATCCCACTCGGCAAAGGTCCTGTCTTCACGTGCCAACCTCTCTAATAGTGGTGCGGGCTCTAGCCAATCTCGGTGGATTTCATAGAAACCTTGCATCGCTTCGTAGACATTCTTTAAGCCGATAGAGTCGGCATAGAACATCGGCCCCCCTCTGTATCTCGGAAATCCAAAGCCATAGAGCCAAACTATGTCGAGATCGCTAGCACGCTGAGCGATGCCTTCCTCCAGGATACGTGCGCCCTCGTTGATGAGGGGGTACATACAGCGCTGCAAGATTTCTTCTTCTGAAATCTCTCTTCTATCAATCCCCAACTCTCTGGAGGTGCGGATGATAAGGTCAACGCCTTCGGAATCAGGTATTGGGGTCCTGCTGCCCTCCTCGTATTGGTACCAACCTTTTCCGGTCTTCTGGCCATAGCGTCCCATCTTGTAGAGTTGGTCCGCTATATCTGAGTAACGGAGATGTTTTGGGCGGTTCGGTTCTCTATGTTGCCGGATTCTCCACCCAACATCGATCCCAGCAAGATCACTGAGGGCGAACGGGCCCATTGGGAAACCAAAGTCATAGATCACCTTGTCCACTTGCTCTGGGAATGCCCCTTCTTCAATCAAAAACTGGGCTTGGCGGCTGTATGGATACAGCATTCGGTTCGCAGCAAATGAATCACACACCCCAACAACCACGCCCACCTTACCTAGTCGCTTGGTGAGGTTGAGAATAGTTGAGAGCACTTCTGGTGAGCTATGGTCCCCGCGCACGATCTCAACCAAGCGCATGATGTTGGCAGGGCTAAAAAAATGAGTCCCAACAACCTGTTCAGGTCGTTGGGTTGTTGCTGCAATCGCATTTACGTCTAACGAAGACGTATTTGTTGCGAGGATTGCATTGGTTTTACAGAGGGTATCAAGATCTCTGAAGATCTTCTTCTTAAGCTCCATGTCCTCAAAGGCCGCTTCAATCACAACATCGGCCTCTGATACCCGTTCAAACTCCAGTGTCGGTTTGATCAAAGCAAGCCGTGCTTCCGCTTCGTCCCCACTCATGCGCCCTTTTGAAACGGTGGAGGTATAGTTCTTCCGGATCATCTCCATGCCACGATCCAACATGTTCTGCTTCGACTCAGTTACGATGACGGGTATTCCCGCATTTGCGAAACACATAGCAATCCCACTGCCCATAGTTCCACAGCCGACGACTGCTGCACACTTAAGCTCTATTTGAGATGTTTCTGCTCTTAAGCCCCTGACTTTCCGTACCTCTCGCTCTGCAAAGAAAGCATGTCGCTGTGACAACGACTGATTGGATGAGCGACATCGAAGGAATGTTTCTCTCTCGAATGCTAATCCCTTCTCAAACGGCATCGTTGTTGCTGCCTCAACACAATCAACGCAAGCGAACGGCGCTTCAAATCCTCTTGCCCGCCGTGAGATCCGGGAGCGGAAGTTGTCAAATAGTTCAGGTCCGTTTTGGGCCTCAAGGAGATGGCCATCCCGGTCTCGCGTCTTTATTGGCGGCTCATGCTGAACACTGAGACGATGAGCTACGGACACTGAAATCTCAAGCAAATCATCAAGGTCATCTGCGAGATTGTCTACCAATCCAAGTTCATGCGCCTTTTCCGCAGTCATGGGCTTTCCGGAGACAATCGCATCCAGGGCTGGCAGCACGCCGATCAGGCGAGGTAACCGTTGTGTTCCGCCAGCTCCTGGTACGATACCGAGCGTGACCTCTGGTAGGCCTATTCTTGAACCCACTACAGCAATTCGGCTATGGCACGCTAGCGAGAGTTCGCAACCACCCCCGAGGGCAGTCCCATGCAGTGCACATACGACAGGTTTCGGCGAATCCTCAATCAGTGAGATTAGGTCTAAAAGGGTAGGCGACTCAGCAGCAACACCCGTATCAAATTCGCGGATATCCGCCCCAGCGCTGAACATGCGACCAGATCCACAGATCACAAACGCCTGGATGGTTGGGTCTTGTAACCCTGCCGTTATTGCTTCACTGACACCGATACGTTGACTGAGTGAAAACGCATTTACCGGTGGATTATCAAGTGTTATCACCCCAACTGCTTCAATTTGATCAAAGCGTATCGGATGAGGCATGTGGAGCCCTTGGTTTTAGGTTGCTGGTAGCTGCCAGTGGCCGTCTGTGTAGGATTCGGATAGCGTGGGGTCGGCTCATATGCAACCCGGCACGCTTACAGAGATGCTCTTGCCGGCTTGACGATGGAAGCTACGATCCAGCTTTTCGGTGTGAGTTATCTTTTTGGTGATAAGGACCCCGAAAAGGTTCTGACTTCTGAGGATCTTGGCAATGAAGAGCGGAGGCTCTTTCAAAAGCAGGGGCTTCCAGGTTTTGCTTAAACAACTGACATATTGATGCCGTGACCGAACCAACTCGCGACCATTACGACGATATTAGGCTTTTCAATACAAGAGAGTCTTGGATAAAGCTTGTACTACTTCTGGTAGTACTCGTATCCCTACCGCTTGTGTTACCAGGCTACCGTGTTTTCACACTTAATTACATGGCGGTTTTTGTGATTGTTGGACTCGGGATGAATGTGCTTGTGGGTGAGACAGGGCAGGTGTCTCTCGGGCATGCTGGGTTTCTGGCCATAGGTGCTTACACGATGGTCCTTCTCATGACCAAACTTGCGGTGCCATTTCCTCTTGCTTTGGTCATGGCGGGGTTTGTCTCAGCACTTTTCGGATTCTTACTGGGGTTGCCAGCGTTGAGACTGGCAGGGCCGTATCTTGCAATTGCTACACTGGGTTTTGGCTTAGCAGTTACACAAATCATTGGTCATTCGGCCTTGTTTGGGGGACACATGGGGCTGATGGTGCCAGAGGCTACGCTCGGCCCGTTCTCATTATCGGGAGACGTTAGCAAGTACTATGTGATCGTCGGTATCACGTTCCTGTTAGCACTTGGTGTACGAAACGTCTCTGTCACTCGTGTCGGTCGGGCATTCAGGGCCGTAAGGGACAGCGAAATTGCTGCCGCCACGATGGGTGTAGATGTTGCCTACTATAAAACGCTCAGCTTCGCAGTAAGCGCTGCTCTGACAGGCGTCGCCGGCGGTCTGCTTGCACTCATGACAGGGTTCATCAGCCCAGGCGTTTTCACATTTACGCTTTCCTTAATGTTTTTGGCGATGGTGGTGTTCGGAGGGCTCGGCTCGATCACCGGTGCAGTTCTTGGCAGCATTGTCATGGGGTACTTGAACTTGAAAATGGACTCTTTTCAGGAGCTACCTGTTTTCGGTCCAATTCTTGAGGGTTTTTCAGAACGCTTTATGTCAACTGTTGGGCTTCCAAACGTCGGTTGGGTAGTAACGGGAATGTTGATTGTGTTCGCGATACTCATCGAACCTCGAGGTTTATTCGGTCTCTGGGTCAGGGTGTTGGATGCAGTGAGACGTTCGAAGAGTGCTGGTGTCGACTTAATTCGGCCTGCACCCAGAGAGGATTAGCCCGTGCTGTCACAAGTCTTTGTAAGTGGACTTTCAGCAGGAAGCATATACGCTCTAATGGCGCTTGCTCTGGTCATCACATACAAGACCACCCGGGTCCCTAATTTTGCTCAGGGTGATATGGCTATGGTATCGGCATTCATCGCCTACATGTTTCTAACCGACTTCGAAACCGGGTTCATTTTTGCTTTTGGTGCAGCTTTAGTATTCGCTTTTTTCCTTGGGGTTGGATTTGAGGGCCTTCTGCTCAGGCGTATGCGCAATCCCACGCATCTCCACCTGATTATCATGACTCTGGGTTTTTCTTTGGCTCTTTTCGGTTTCGCTGGTTGGAAATGGGGCGCCGACCAACATCAGTTTCCATTCCCTGTCTCAGCGAATGAAGTCCTAAGGTTCGGAGATGCTTCAATCAGCACCCTTAGCCTAGCGACGATCTTGATTGCCGGCCTACTCATGCTCTTGGTTTTTGCGTTCTTCCGTTTCACCAAGCTTGGCATCGCGATGCAGGCGATCCAGCAAGATCCGGTCGCTGCACGTATCAACGGTATACCGACTAGTGCGGTTGTTGGTTTTACCTTCGGTATTAGTTCTGTAATTGGAACCGTTGCGGCCCTTCTGACTGCACCACTGATCACACTTGATCCTACTTTGATGTGGGATGCCCTACTAAAGGGTTTTGCTGCTGCTGTTCTCGGGGGACTGAATACGCCCGTTGGAGCGGTACTCGGGGGCTATCTGCTGGGAGTTATCGAGAATCTGTTTGGAGCCTATGTCTCTGTAGAATTCAAGTCGGTAGTGGCGTTTCTGATCATTGTTATCGTGCTCTGGTTCAGGCCTGCAGGTCTCTTTGGCCGCCACCATGAGAGAAGGGTCTGAGTGATGAGCTTTTTCGCCATCGATGGCCTCACAATGCATTTCGGAGGCTTGGCAGCCCTCGACGACGTCTCTTTTGAAGTAGACCAGGGGATGATCTTTTCGATCATTGGTCCAAATGGTTCTGGAAAGTCCACTATTTTCAACTGCATCAGTGGTATTTATCGACCAACGGCAGGAGAAGTCTACTTTGAGGGCGAGGGCATCTCCGGATTAGCTCCTCACCAGGTGGCACGTCGCGGTATAGCCCGGACCTTTCAGAATATCGAACTCTTCAGCACCGAGACTACGATTGACAACCTCTTACTCGGTCGACACCAGCACATGCGTAGTGGTATTTGGAGTGGTGTGGCGATGTTGGGCCGTGCTACGCATGCGGCCCAAGAGGAAGTAGAAAACCGTGACCGTGTCGAGTGGATCTTTGAGCTTCTTGATTTAGTTCAGGTCCGTAATCGACCGGTCGGTCAATTGCCTTATGGTACTCAAAAGCGAGTGGAACTTGCCCGTGCTCTTGCGATGGAACCAAAACTCTTACTCGTAGATGAACCGTCTGCTGGTATGAATGCTGATGAGCGCACAGAAATCGCTGTGCGTATGCGAGAAGTGCGTGCAGAACTGGATGTGACAATCCTATTGATCGAGCACCATGTGCAGCTTGCGATCGGCCTGGCAGATCGTGTTCTGGCCCTGAACTTTGGAAAACCGATAGCCCAAGGGGCTCCTGAAGAGGTTCGACAGCATCCCGAGGTTATCAAGGCGTATCTCGGCGATGGATAAGCACTCGGAGGTACTCCTAGAACTCAAGGCAGTGGAGACCTGGTATGGATCGCTGCGTGCCCTGTCTGATGTTTCCCTTACGGTGTCAGAAGGCAGTATTACGGTGATCCTAGGCAACAACGGTGCAGGTAAAAGCACCCTATTGAACACGGTCTTAGGAGTTCTAGAAGACCAGCCAAAGAATGGACAGATTTTCTTCCAAGGCACTCGGATCGACCGGATGGCTACCGAGCGGATCGTCAGGTCTGGTATTTCCTACGTTCCCGAGGGCCGGCGGATTTTTAGTGAGCTTACCGTTTGGGAGAACCTGAAGGTGGGCGCGTATGTCCAAGAAAATCAGTTCACTACTAAGAAGGCTCTTGAGCGAGTGAGTGAATTTTTCCCCCTCTTGGCTGAGCGGCGGAACCAGGCCGCGGGTACGCTCTCTGGCGGAGAGCAGCAAATGTTGGCGATAGGACGTGCTCTGATGAACGGACCTCGGCTTCTACTTCTTGACGAGCCGTCACTCGGCCTGGCTCCGATCTTAGTCCGGCAAGTGTTCGACATCATCTCACAGATCCGAGATGAGGGTGTCACAGTTCTGCTCGTGGAACAAAATGCTCGCATGGCACTGGCTATTGCTGACGAGGGATTGGTTTTGGATAGCGGAGAATTGGTCGCATCCGGTTCGGCTTCTGACCTTGTCGACAATGCGGAGGTGGAGGAGCTATACATGGGCACCTCATCACTACCAAGTAAAAGAGAGTCTTGAGATGAAAGCAGGCCTCAAGAATTGGATGCATAGGTCATGGATTATGGCCTTTTTAGTCTCGGTTTCCATCTTTGCTTACGGTTGTTCAGAGCCGATAGATGAGGGTGGCATTCGTGGCGTAACAGACGATACGATCGTGATTGGTAGCTGGGCCCCGCTGACTGGGCCTGCTGCACTCTGGGGTGCTATCGGCCGAGGCACACAGGCTTACTTCGAGATGATCAATCAACAGGGCGGGATACACGGGCGTCAGATTGAATTCATACTTCGTGATGATGCGTATCAGCCCTCACGAACAGTAGCAGTTGTACGTGAGATGGTGGAACGCGACCGCGTTTTTGCTTTTGTAGCAGGTGTCGGTACTGCTCCAGGTCGCGCTGTTGTCGATTATATCATGGAGAATGAGGTCGTCTGGGTTGCTCCGGCTACCGGTGCTACACATTGGGCGTATCCCCCGAGGAAGTATTTGTTCGCTCAATACACGCCATACTTTGATGAAGCGGCGATTTTAGTCGATTATGCGGTAAACGAACTAGGTAAGACCAGGATCGGCGTGATCTATCAGAATGATGACTTTGGCGAGAGCGGGCTTGTAGGGGCTCAGGTCGCGCTGGAGAAACATGGATTGAACGTAGTCGAAGCGGTGTCGGTGGAAGTTCCGGATACAGATCTTAGTTCACATGCTGTGAGGCTCCGTGAATCAGGAGCTGAAGCCGTTCTTATGTGGCTAACACCGCGTCATGCCACGATCATTGTCGGCGCAATCGGACGACTTGGCTATGAGCCACAGTGGCTTGCTAGCTCTGTCTTAGCTGATACAGAGCTGATGTATGATCTGACTGAGGGTGCATGGGAGGGCGCAATTTTTGCGGCTATTGGTGAACTTGCCAACTCAACCCACCCTCTTATTGAGGAGTATCGGGAAGCGAGCGCCCGTATCGCCCCGGAAGAGCGGGCGGGTGAATTTTTCCTTTCCGGGTTCCGTTATGCTGAGCCTCTTGTCGAAGGACTCAGGAGAGCTGGGCGTGACCTGACCGCTGAGACACTCGTGACGGCGCTTGAGTCTTTCAATGGTTTTCAGGGTATTGGTCCGCCGTTGACGTTTAACAGTGATACGCGGCAGGGAACAAGGGCTGCATTCCTCGCCCGTTCTATCGATGGAGAACATGCGGAACGGCTCACAGATTGGCTTGAGTCCGGAGTAGATATCGAACAAGTGATTCAGCGATTAGAGGGTTCGAATTAGGGGTGCGCCATACTCTTCTCCCTGTCTGTGTGATGGCGCTGATGCTGGGGTCAGGGTGTGGAGATGGACCCTCAGCATTTAGCAATCCTGGCTCTATCGAGGTTCTGATCCGCTCGCAGGGGGAGATGTTAGATCCCAATGGTTATCAGGTGGTCATTGATGGGTCACTCACCCGGTCTGTAGAAATCAATTCATCCACAGAATTCGGGGGCCTTCCAGCGGGACTGTATTCCATAGAGGTAGCCGGGGTGGCTCCGAACTGTCTCGTTGTCGAAGAGAACCCGGTTACGGTTCTTGTGATCTCAGATAAGAAGACCGTCGGGAGTTTCGGTGTGGAATGCTTTGCCACCCTTGGATCTTGATTGCCTTGAATTGAA
>CAWVZF010000090.1:0-7939 GCA_963934665.1 uncultured bacterium
GTCCTGCACCCGCACCAGCCTTCTTAAGGAAGTCCCGTCTCTTGATTGTCATCTCGCCTCGATCTTGTGTACGGCCACCCTCAGGTATTGGAGGGCAATGAAGTAACCGGTGACTCGGCTGCCGGCAATCTAGCGCTGAAGGCCCGTTGACCGGATCTTCAAGCACATGATGTCCATCAGGAGCCCCGCTTCGAGGTAGATATGCTAAGTATCCGTTGGCGTACCGTTCTATTCGCTTTTGTTGCTACCCTTGCTATCGCACCGTCCACAATCTCGACTCAGCAGGTCGAGTCGATCCGGTCTCAAGCAGGAATGGTGTCCTCTCAGCAATGGATCGCGAGTCAGGTTGGCGCGGATGTCCTGTCCTCAGGAGGCAATGCAGTTGATGCCGCAATCGCTACTGGCTTTGCTCTTGCGGTCACGCACCCGACAGCCGGAAACATCGGTGGTGGTGGTTTCATGGTCATCCGGTTTCCTAACGGACAGTCCACAGCCATTGATTTTAGGGAAAAAGCGCCACTTGCTTCGCACCCTGAAATGTGGCTCGATGAAAGTGGAGAATACTCTTCTGAGGTTCATCACAGGTCATACAAAGCCGTGGGGGTTCCGGGAACCGTGGCTGGCTTTGACAAGGCTAATAGACTTTATGGTGTAGCCGCTTGGGCAGATTTGGTTCAACCTGCAATTGACCTAGCTGGGGAAGGATTTGAATTGAGTGAGTCTCTAGCAGGTTCGATTGCACGTTTTGCGGGCAGGAGTCCTTACGAAGCTACCGTTAGTGCTTTTACCAAAGGTGGTGCACCCTACCAAGTAGGTGAGAGCTGGAGTCAGCCTGATCTGGCAAAGTCTCTTGAGCGCATTCGGGATGATCGCCGAGATGGGTTTTATCAGGGCGAGACTGCAAGCCTCATAGCGGCTGAGATGCGTCGTGGGGGAGGGCTGATCACCTTAGAAGACTTGTCTCGGTACCAAGCAAGAGAACGCGCTACGATCCAGGGCACATACCGCGGTTACGACGTTATCTCAATGCCGCCACCGAGTTCAGGTGGAGTCGCCATTGTGACCATGCTCAACATTCTGGAAGCGTATGATCTTTCAGGCATGGGCCATAATAGTGCTGAGTATATTCACCATCTCGCAGAAGCTATGCGCAGGGCTTATCGGGATCGCGCTCAATTTCTTGCTGATGCTGATTTTAGCGATGTCCCTGTGCAGCGATTGACGAGCAAGGAGCATGCGACTTGGTTGCGTAGAAATATTGATTCTGAACGCGCATCGATCTCCCATCCGACGGATGTAGAGATGCCTCCTGAGAGTCCTGAGACAACACACTACTCTGTAGTTGATGCGGACGGCATGGCAGTTTCGGTCACATATACCCTGGAATCTGGCTATGGATCTGGAATTGTGGTCCCAGGGGCCGGCTTTCTGCTGAATAATGAGATGGGTGACTTTAACGCCGGCCCTGGGCTGACGAATGAAAGCGGGCTGATCGGCACGGATGCGAATCTTGCCCGACCACAACAGCGTATGCTGTCTTCAATGTCACCCAGCATACTAGCCAAAGATGGAGCACTGGTAGCAGTGATTGGAACACCAGGAGGGCGCACCATTATCAATACTACACTGCAACTCATTTTGAATATGGTAGATTTCAGAATGAGCATTACGGAGGCTGTGGCTGCTCCACGAATTCACCATCAGTGGTTACCTGATCGAATACGGATAGAATCCAATGGTATTTCGGCACAATTGCAGTCTCAGTTAGAGCAGATGGGCCATATTGTTCAAGTAGGGGGTAGACAGGGATCTGCTAATTCAATTGGTGTTGACCTGACCACAGGTGAACGAATCGGTGCCCCAGATCCGAGGAGCTCGGATTCAGGGGCTCGGGGTAACTGATTTCAAGGCTTCTAGGGATGCAGACAACATGTATCGAGATTCGAGTAGGCTTACAGTTGGAGAAACGATGAAGAAAATGATGCTCAAGTCGGCGATATTAATCCTTTCGGGGCTGCTTCTTGTAGCCCCTGCACGGGCTCAGTCAACCGGCCCTTCGCACGCGGGCTTTGACCCGAATGCACCTCTTGGAGGTCACTACCATGAGGGCGAATTGGGGGACAAGCTTCTCGGCCTTGAGTCTGAACTCAAGTGCAACTGTGGCTGTGGCCTAGATCTACACTCATGTCAGTTCCAGATGCAATGTGGTGTATCGCCTGTTTGGTCGAAACGCATCCGTGATGCGCTTGAGAGTGGAGAGACAGTCGAGGCGGTTGAGGCGGGATTTGTAGCTGATTTCGGGACGACAGTTCTACTGGCACCGCCACCTGAAGGGTTCAACTTGGTCGGATACCTTTTGCCGGCAGCCGCGATTTTGGGGGCGGGAATGCTACTAGGGCTGCTCGCCAGAGGCGGAACTGTATCTGGGGAATATGTTCCGGTTACTGAACCTAGCGATGAGGATGTAGCACGTCTCCGTGAAGAACTGCGGAAGCTAGATGAAGCAGAAAGTCCTGACTGGTAGAAAGACTTACTGTGGCACTCTAGATGGGTAGGGCAGGGAAGTGTGAGAGTGCCAGCGCTTCAGTCGTTCACATAGGTAAGCCAACCGTGGGGGTCATCATTGGCCCCCTTCACTGTTTCCCAGAAATGAGCTTGTAATTCTAGGGAAACCGGGCCAGCCTTTCCTTTACCAATGGAGATCCCATCCACGCTTCGGATTGGGGTGACTTCGGTAGCCGTACCTGTGAAGAATAGCTCGTCAGCAGTATAGAGGCTCTCACGAGGAATGTGCTGTTCTCTCACGTCATACCCGAGGTCTCGTGCGATGGTGATTACGGCGTCACGAGTAATCCCTGCGAGAGAAGTCCCATCCAAGAACGGACTAATGACGACACCGTCACGGACCAAAAAGATGTTCATCCCACTTCCTTCACTCACCAGTCCATCAGGCCCAAGAGCGATCGCATCTCCGTACCCGTTCTCGATAGCTTCCATCTTCATGAGTTGGGCACTCAGGTAATGGCCGCCAGCTTTGGCTCGTGATGGATACGTATTAGGAAGCGCCCGCTGCCAGGAAGAGACGCACACGTCTACACCATTCTTTAATGCTTCTTCACCGAGATAGGTGCCCCATGGCCATGCTGCGATAAATGTTTCTACAGGGCTCCCAAATGGGTTGATTCCCGGGGACCCATAACCACGCAGTACCATAGGCCTGATGTAGCCGTTTGCGAGTTCGTTCTTTCTCACGGTTTCTAGACATGCGGCCTTGATCACCTCTACTGGATGCTCTGGTAACATCCGGTAAATCTTTGCCGAGTCCATCAAACGCCTTATGTGGGCGTTAAGTCTGAAAAGTGCTGGTCCATTATCGGTTTCGTAAGCTCGGACTCCTTCAAACACCGAAGTGCCAAACTGAACGGCCGTGGAAAGCAGATGTAGGTTTGCGTCTTCCCAATGGACAAACTCACCATCTCTCCAGATCCATTCCGCTTCTTGGAATCCAACGGCACCCATCAGACGAGCCCCTTTATCCAGCCGCCATCGACGGCAATTGATTGTCCAGTAACGTAAGACGCTTGCGCGGAACACAAGAAGGCCACAACCGCAGCCAGTTCATCCGGATCCGCGAGGCGACCCATGGGAATCTCACGTTCCCAGCCTTGGTAAGCGCCTTCCAAGCTAACACCATCACGTTCTGCGACGACTTCTGCTAGGTGAATCAGTCTCTCTGTTCGGGTATATCCCGGGAGGACATTGTTTACTGTCACATTAAATGGGGCGACTTCGTTTGAGATAGTCTTCGCAAAGCCTGTAACTCCTGCCCGAATCGCATTTGATAGGATCAGCCCATCGACTGGTTGTTTAACCGATATTGATGTCACGTTCACGATCCGACCCCACTTGTTCTCCTTCATGCCTGGCAAAACCGCACGGACCAGATTCACGACGCTCTCGAAGTTTTGAGCAATCGCGTGTTTCCATACTTCGGATGAGTGCGATTCGAATGGGCCTGCTGGTGGTCCCCCAGTATTGGTTACCAATACATCTATCTTTCCAAAAGCCTCTTCGGTTTGAGCTACGAGTGAATCAACTCCTTCGGGATCCGTGAGATCGGCTTCGATACTAACGACGTTTGCCCCTGTAGCCTCTGCGATTTCAGCCTGGACATCAGAGAGCTTGTCAGCTGAGCGAGAGTTGATAACCAGGTGTACTCCCTCCATGGCGAGCGCATGAGCAATCGCTCTGCCTAGGCCCTGACTGGAGCCACATACAAGTGCTGTTTTTCCTCGGATTCCTAGGTCCATATCACTTTCGATCGAAATAAGTATCGGTGCCGTCTAGCCAATCCTGACGGGGCGGGGAAAAGACGTCTACATCAAATGTGTCTTCGAGGGCTTCGGCTTTATGAGGAACATTCGATGGTATATACAGAGTCTCGCCTGCCGAGACGACCATCTCTTGGAAATCATCAGAGCCTTCTTCACCAATCCAGAAACGCAGGGCTCCTTCAATGATCCATGTGAGTTGCTCATTCTCATGAGAGTGCATGGGTACGATTGCGCCCTTATCTAGGTGCACATGAGCAAGCATCATGCGCTCTCCTGAGAATAGGCGGCGCTTGATGGTGTCTGTTACAGTTTCCAGAGGGATATCGTCCCATGCGGTGGGACGCAGTGGAGTGTCGCTCATTGTTTACTCCTGGTTTGCTTGGAGAACCGGCCAATCGGAGCCCCAAGGTGCCCAATGTCAATGGTCAGGATAAGCTTTCTGTTGTTATTGATGGATCCCCGAATCTATGGAAGGCTCAATGAGCCCACTTTGATGGAGTGGATAAGATGGATGATGGAAGTCCTAAAACTGATGCAGATTGGAGAAAACTCCTTAGCAGTGAGCAATACAGAGTTCTCCGTGAGCAGGGTACCGAAGCGGCTTTTTCAGGAGAGTACTGGGATGAAAAGCGGCCTGGAATCTATCGATGTAGAGGCTGTGGATTTCCTTTGTTCACAGCTTCCGCGAAGTATGATTCAGGTACAGGTTGGCCTTCTTTTTTTGAACCAGTCGACAATGACGCGGTCGAAACTGAGACGGACAATTCACTCTCCATGGCTAGAACCGAAGTACATTGTTCGCGGTGTAGTGGACACCTCGGCCATCTCTTTCCTGATGGTCCGCAACCGACTGGTCTGCGCTATTGTGTGAACTCGTGTTCGCTTGAACTAGATCAGACAGAGGCCTCGCGGGACTCGTTGTCGGGAGATGAACCCAATAGTTCTTCTGACGAAGTAAGTGATGACTAAGGCAATACAGCCACGCCAAGAGTGAAACTCCCTACTTCAGTTTGCCAAAGTATCTCTCCAGTGCCCACATCGATTGCTACTACTCCACCGAGTGTCCGTGTGTCTCCCTCGTACGTCACGTACACTACGGTTGGGTCCTGACCAAATGCGACGCCATGTGGGTGCGGCCCAGGTAGCTCGATTTCAGTAGACCTGGCGCCATCCAAAGTCGTGATTGTTACGGAGCCAGAACCTCTGTTTGCGACAGCTACGGTTGATCCGCCGGGAGCGACTGCTAACTGAGCCGGTTGGGTGCCGGTGATTACTTGAGAGCTTTCACGAATGTCCTCGCTGATCTCTAGTTTCAGGAGTTTACTCCCATTAGCCAATCCCACTAGAAGGTTTTTCCCTTCGGCCATCCAGGCCGCATTTAAGGGCCTGTCTCCCGTCTCTCCGATCTTAGCGCGGTTAATTTCAACAAATCCGTCAGTTCTTATGATCACCAACTCATCACTGAGCGGACAAATCACTGCTACACGATCCCCGCTTGGTGAGAAGACCGCATCATGCGGTGCTGGGCATAGCTTGGGGTTTGCCAGGACTGTCAGGTCATCAGTCCGTACGAAGGCCACGCGACTTTTCACTCCCCCCCCGCTTAGCCAATAGTCAGGAATAGCTGCAAGTGACCCGTCAGGACTCAATCGGATGCGGGAGGCTCCATTGGCCGGTAGGGTTAACCTCCCGACCAGACGCAGTCCGTCTGATTCGTATTTCCAAAAAGACGGTTCTCCATGTGACAGGGTCGCATAGAAATGGGAGCCATCTGGCGAGACAGTGACAGAGTGAGGCTCATCGCGCTCGCCAGGACGGCGGTCGAGTGGCAAAGAATCAGTCACTTGGCCAGTGCGAGCATCGAGTACGAAGATTTGGTCAGTGAAGCCTGAAGTGACAAGAAGACGTTCACCAGGAACAGGTGAGCATGCGGTGGTCAGCATCACCACTCCCAAGAATACCTGGGATATTATCCTAACCAGGTACTGGATCACCTCGGCGGCTCGAGTCCTACAAGTCCTTGGTTCATGTCCGAGACCCAGACAAGACCTCCGTGAACCTGTGGTGCCCAGGTGCAGGTATCTCCGCTTCCTCTGTTACAAGTAGTACCAGATCCACCATTATAGATGAACCCAGCTATCTCACGACCCTGATGATCTAGTTCTCCCAGCAGATCACCAGTGACATCAAGTGCTCGAATTCCGTTTCCGTACCAAGCCAGATAGAGTGTCCCGCTGCCCTCATCAAGCCAGAAGTTATGCGGTGTCTGACCGGGCACTCTAAATGTTGCCACCTCTCGGGGTTCTAGAAGATTCCGCAGATCCACAACGTGCATAATCCCTGGCGAGTCAAAATCTTCCTCACCAACGAAGACATAGCCTGATTCCGGCCAATACCATGCGTTATGTGTCTGCCCACCGAGCTCTGAGAGCCTAGATACTTCAACTGGGTTTTCGGGCGATCCATCCGCAATGCCGTTCCCAACATCTAGGATCACCAGTCCAGCATTCCAATGTGAGAGAAACGCCAAACCATCTCGTACATAGACGTCGTGAAGGAAGCTCTCTCCGGCCCAGAAACTAGCCACAACACTCGGATTTTCAGGGTCAGAAATGTCGAGTATCCGGAGTCCATTCCCTACGCCGTCCACGACGAGATATGCGTAATCTTCTTCGATCCAGACGTTATGAACGCCCGACTCCAATTCACTTGTGAATCGACTTACAACCGTGGGCTCGAGTGGGTTGTCGAGGTCTAGGATCGTGATTCCGTTCAGGGCATCATCAGAGCCTTCATGGGTGATAATTGCCAACTCCCCGTCTGCCCTGACTTTGACGTCATTCACCACTCTCGCATCAATCTCAATCGAGAAACTCTTCTCTATAGTGTGAAGAGTTGTTCCAGATGTTGAGATATCCCAAATATTGAGGGTGTTACCGAAACTCGACTGTGTTCCGGTTTGTCGTGTGCCCCACGTACCACTGTACAGGACGTCCCCATGCAGCCAAAGGTCCGAGGTATAGCGCTCGACCTCACGGCCAGTACGGGCCACAATGAATGAACCGTCAATGTTTCGATCCAGGATATCGAGTGCCAATGTGTCCGAGATGGTGCCAGCCTGTGCAATTACAGACATTGGCCCAGTCTTATAGCCCACAAATCGTCCATTTTTTGTAACGTATCCGGCTTGCGATGGCTGGACTGACCAGTATACGGGGACTCCCTGGAGTAACGTGCCCGCCGTATCGCGAGCTTCTAGGGGCAGGTTGATTACGTCCCCAGCCCTAGGGTCGAAGGAAGGGGCTATGATCTTTACGCTTGTGACCGCTGCTTCCAATTCGCTAAGAACCGTGAATCGGACGGCAAGCAAAGCACTTACTTCTGGACCACGAGCGCGCACCCAAGTGTCGTACTCACCAGAGTTCATAGATCCATCTAGAGAAAGTTCCAAGGTGAGAAGACGCTCGTCTCCTGGATTGAGAGTAGGGACTTCGACAGGATCCAGTGACAATCGTGATCCTGGTACCATCGATCCACCTAAGTCACGAATCTCACCCGGTATGAGTTCGACCGGACCAATCGACTGCCCTCCTGTGTTACGGATC
>CAWVZF010000091.1:0-7916 GCA_963934665.1 uncultured bacterium
TAGTCTCTTTCTATTCGCTAGTCCTGAGAGAGAAGAACATGCTAGAGATGGGGATAACTAGATGGCCCGCGTGCTGATCGTCGATGATGAGAAGGGAATTCGTGACGCCCTTGCACAAGTCTTTGAGTATGAGGGACAGGAAGTCCGTGTAGCAGAAGATGGTCCGGATGCTCTTATAGTTGCTAACGCATTCCAGCCAGACTTGGTGTTCTTGGATGTGAAGATGCCAGGGATGAATGGACTGGAAGTGCTCGCTAGGCTTGGGGATGAAAGTCCGGGGTCTCTGGTAATCATGATTTCAGGTCATGGGACTATTGATACCGCACTAGAGGCAACCAGAAGGGGTGCGTATGACTTCTTGCAGAAGCCTTTGGATACGGATCGCCTTCTCGTCACTTTTCGTCGAGCATTGGAGTTGAAGGGTCTTACAGAAAGCATGGCGGAACTCCGGAGTCAGGTTGAGAGTCGCTATGAGATTGTGGGTAATTCACTACCGATCCGCCGCGTTCTTGAGCGGGTTGAGAAGGTGGCGGGAACGGATGCTCGAGTATTGATCTCTGGCGAGAATGGCACAGGCAAAGAACTTGTCGCTCGTGCGATTCACCGACTTTCATCAAGATCTGATACCGTATTCATTGAAGTTAATTGTGCCGCGATTCCATCAGAGTTAATTGAATCTGAATTGTTCGGGCACTTGAGGGGGTCGTTCACTGGGGCTTTCGCTGATCGAGCGGGGAAGTTCGAACAGGCGAATGGAGGTACACTTTTCCTTGATGAAATCGGTGATATGTCACGCGATGCACAGGCTAAAGTACTCCGGGTACTCGAGCAGGGGGTCTTAACCAGAATTGGAGGATCAGAAGCGATTGAAGTCGATGTTCGGGTTCTCTCGGCGACGAACAAGGACCTCGAGCAGGAAATTGAGGATGGAGGGTTTCGTGAAGACCTGTTTTACCGACTAAATGTGGTACCGATCCAGGTGCCAGCTTTGCGTGAGCGCCGAGAAGATATTCCCATGCTAGTGACTCACTTTAGCGAGGGAATGGCTGCTCGTGAAGGAAGCATACCACGAGCCTTCTCGGATGCGGCTATGGAACGGCTAAAGGCATTGACTTGGCCTGGCAATGTTCGCGAGTTGCGCAACACCGTAGAGCGCTTACTGATCCTTTCTGATGGGAGTGAAATTACCCCTGATAATGTTGATTCGCTCACGATCTCACGAGCAAGATCTGCCGATCCGGGAAAGGAACTATTGGCGCTAGGTAATTTCAGCACCTTCAAGGAAGAGGCTGAACGCGCCTACATTCTGAACAAGCTTCGAGCGAATGATTGGAATGTAGCTGAAACTGCTCGCCGTATTGAAATGCCCAGGTCCAACCTCTACAAGAAGATTGAAAGGTATGGTCTTGTGAGAGAGGACTAGCACTCAATCTTTTCATGTTTGTCCGAGGTGACCCTAGGAAGAACCCCGGTTGCGTCCGAGTCAATCAAGCCTGATTCTGTTCACCAAAGCCAAGTTTCCTGTCGATCGAATATTTTGAACGGCGGGAGTTAGTTGGTCCCGTCTCCGAGCTAACTGCGTTATTGATGACTGCCTCCAGCCACCGTGGATTCTTAGACCAAGGATCACTAGACCAGTACTTCAAAGAGATCGGACGTTACCCCCTTATCGACCGCGAAGAAGAGGTTCGACTGGGAAAGCTCATCGAAGACGGAGATAAGCATGGACTTGATAAACTAGTTCGCTCAAATCTTCGATTTGTCGTCTCGGTTGCAAAGAAGTACCAAAACCAAGGTGTTCCGCTTCCAGATCTTATAAATGAGGGCAACTTGGGATTAATCCGAGCAGCTCAAAAATTTGATCAGACCAAAGGAATAAGGTTCATTAGCTATGCCGTATGGTGGATACGCCAGGCGATACTTCAGACGCTTGCGGAACAGAGCCGGATCGTTCGGATTCCTCTGAATCGTGCTGGTGCACTCCATCGTATTGGTCGGCGAAGTTCAGAACTATTACAAGAACTCGGAAGAGATCCTACGGTTAAAGAACTCGCTCAGGAGCTGGATCTCAGCGAAGATGAAGTGCGCCGGACTTTAGCAGTGTCACGCTCCCATCTTTCCCTCGATTCTCCGATCAAACCAGGAGAGAACGGGCGCCTTCTCGACTATCTTCCTGACCAGTATTCGCCCGGTCCTGAACAAGAGACCTTTGAACGTGCGCTTGGTGATACGATTGAGTTAGCACTTGCATCTCTCAAGAAGCGGGAAGCGAAAATCCTAAGACTCTATTTTGGGCTTGATGATCAAAAGCCAATGACTCTTGAGGAGATTGGGTCCATTCTCGGTGTCACACGTGAACGAGTGCGGCAGATCAAAGAAAAGGCCTTAGTCCGGCTGCGCCACGCTTCACGAGCTAGATTTCTCGAGACCTTCCGGTAGGGCCCATACTGGAATAGAGAGGGGAGTCTGGATCTCTTACAATCACGGTAAAGTGGGGGTGGACTTCCGTTGACACCATTTGGCACTACAGATATCATTTTTGGCTATATTTTATCCCAAAAATCTTAATCCTGCGGCATGAAAACTTACACGCCGAAAGCTCAAGACATATCTAGAGAGTGGTGGATCGTCGACGCTTCTGAAAAGCCGCTCGGACGCCTAGCCACTCGGATAGCAACTGTACTTCGTGGCAAGCATAAGCCGATTTTTACTCCCCATCTTGATACGGGAGACAACGTCGTTGTCATAAATGCCGATAAAGTTTGGCTGACAGGTAGAAAGGCTGACCAAAAAACGTACTTCCGTCATTCGGGTTACATGGGTGGTGAGAAACACATTCCGTTTAGTCGCATGATTAAGTCTCATCCCGAGCGGGTAGTTGAATTGGCAGTTAAGGGTATGCTTCCGAAAAACAACCTTGGGCGAGCAATGCGAAAGAAGCTCAGGGTGTATGCGGGAGCAGAACACCCTCATGATGGACAAGATCCTAAGCCCCTGAATCTATGAGGATTGATCGGACACTAGTATGAGCATTGAGCAGAGTCAGATCCAAACCGTGGGACGACGTAAGCGGTCCGTCGCTCGAGTAATGCTTCGCCCTGGCACAGGGGAATGGACTATAAATGGACGTTCTATGAAAGATTACTTTCCACGAGAAGCGCATCATATCCGGGTTGTCGAGCCATTACGAGCTGCAGAGTTAGAAGGTCAGTTCGATATTACCGTGCGTGTTCATGGTGGCGGACTTACTGGACAGTCAGATGCGGTACGACTTGGTCTATCGCGTGCTCTAGTTGAGCACGACGAGGATATACGGCCAATTCTCCGTGGGAAGGGGATGCTTACAAGGGATGCGCGTCAGGTCGAAAGAAAGAAGCCTGGCCGACCTAAGGCTCGTAAACGCTTTCAGTTCTCTAAGCGTTAGTTATTAGTAACCGGCGTGCGAAGAAAGCCGTCGGCATCTTGATCGGGGCGTAATCGGCCCCCCAAAACAGAGAAGGTGGTATGCCTGACGTAGGCCTCGAACAACTCTTGGAGGCTGGAGTCCACTTCGGTCACCAAACCCGTCGCTGGAATCCAAAGATGAAGCCGTTCATTTTCACCGAACGAAACGGCATTCACATAATTGACCTAAGGAAAACTCTTGACCGCTTGAAAATTGCCCAGCAGGCAGCTCGTGAGGTTGTTCTGCGTGGGGATAAGGTGCTCTTTGTCTGCACGAAGAAACAGCTGCGTTCAGTAATTGAAACAGAAGCTGAGGAGTCAGGAGCATTTTTCGTGACTGAACGTTGGCTCGGAGGCATGCTCACTAACTTCCAGACGATTCGGAAGCAGATTAGAAGATTGAAAGAGCTCGAGCGTGGTCAGCAAGAAAATGCTTTTGAGTTCTATACCAAAAAAGAACGCCTTATGCTTGATCGCGAACGGATCAAGCTGGATAAGTATTTGGCCGGGGTAAAGGACATGGGACGGCTTCCCGGAGCGGTTTTCGTCATTGATGCAAAGCGAGAAATCATAGCTGTTCGCGAGGCCGCGAAGCTTGGCATTCCGATTATTGCGATCATGGACACTAATGCTGACCCGGATCTAATAGACTTTCCTGTTCCCGGGAATGATGATGCGATACGCTCAGTATCTCTTATCACGCACGCGATTGCCGAGTCAATTTCGGTAGCCAGCAAGGAAGTTCCAGATAGTGAGCGACGGCGGATCGATGACCTTGAGGCGACGACGTATTCGACAGAGACAGGGGAGACTACAGAGAAACAACGTCCGCAACGCAGGAAGCCAAGAAGAAAGCGGCGGCCACGACCTGATGTCATTGCTCAGCACTTGGGTTCAGAAGAGCCGGTAGAATTAACTTCGGATAAGGATGACTCTGCTGCTGAAAGTAAGCCGGATGATTCAGTACAGGATGAAGGGTTAGACCCGCCGGAAGCCCTTGGGACAGAGGATGAAGCCGGCGTGGATCCTGATGGACCTATCGCTGTGGAGGATGCAGCTAAGGGAGAAAAGGATGAGTGAGTCAGGTACGGTGGTGTCCGCAAAGGATGTTAAGAAACTGCGTGATATGACGGGTGCAGGTATGATGGAGTGCAAGAGGGCATTGATGGAAATGGAAGGTGATATTGAGAAGGGCGTTGATCTGCTCCGGGCAAAGGGAGCCGCCAAAGTTGCGAAGCGTGCTGGAAAAGCTGCGAATGAGGGGGCGATCGGAAGTTATGTGCATTTCGATAATAAGACTGCTGTGATTGTTGAGTTGAACTGTGAGACGGACTTTGTTGCGAACACAGATGATTTTAGGGCACTCGCGAAGGATCTCGCTCTTCACATTGCATCATCTGCACCGATTGCTGTCTCTCGGGACCAAATTCCAGACGAGGTTCTTGAGCGAGAGCGAGGTGTCTACCTAGAGCAAGTTAAAGAAGGGGACCCTAAGCCCGAGCATATCGTCGATAAAATAGTCGAAGGAAAAATGTCTAAGTTCCTGAAAAACAACACATTACTTGCTCAAGAGTTCGTCAAGGATCAGGACAAGACCATTGAGGAGTTGATCACAGAAGTATCTGCCAGAACGGGTGAGAAGATTGGCGTCGGTCGATTTTCCCGGATAAAGGTAGGCGAGGAACCCGCGTAAGTTTGTTTTTCAAATTGCCTGTGACGAAAAGGGATCTCTAACCCGAATTCGATGAACCATACCTCTCAAGAGCTTAGATATCGGAAGGTTATGTTGAAGCTCTCTGGTGAGGCTTTGGCAGGTGACAAGGGTTTTGGTATCGCTCCTGAGGTTGTTGATCAGCTAACGGAAGAAATCGGGTCCGTTGCCTCAATGGGTGTCTCCTTGGGAGTTGTGATTGGCGGCGGCAACATTGTGAGGGGTGCGATGGCTTCCCGATCCGGAATGGATCGAGTTCAAGCCGACTACATGGGGATGCTCGCCACAGTCATAAATGCTCTGGCAGTTCAAGACCTTCTGGAGCACAAGGGAATTGAAACCCGAGTGATGACTGCTATTCGGATGGAGGAGATTGCGGAACCGTATATCCGTCGACGAGCATTACGACACATGGAGAAGGGACGTGTTGTGCTTTTTGCTGGAGGTACTGGGAACCCCTATTTCTCTACTGATACAGGTGCAGTTCTTCGTGCTATTGAAATGGGATCTGATGTTGTAATAAAAGCAACCAAAGTCAGGGGTATCTACACAGCTGATCCGGTCACAGACCCTCATGCGGAGTTCATTCCGGAGATCTCGTTTCAGGAAGTCGTGGCGCGTGAACTTGCGGTTATGGATACGCCAGCTGTTGCGCTCTGTAAGCAAAATTCCTTGCCTATCATTGTCTTAAACTTGGAAGAACAGGGTGCTGTCGCGAGAGCCATCCTTGGTGAGCCAGTGGGAACCCTAGTATCCTAGTAGTCATTATCAAAGGCGATCAGTTAAATACTACTGGAGCCTGTGCTCTTTGACCTGAGCTTAGTGGAGGGATTATGCCGACCGTTGAGGATGCTAAAACACGAATGGAGGCGGCACTCGAAGCACTTCGGCGTGAATTCGCGACAGTTCGAACGGGAAAAGCTACTCCTGCCCTTTTGGACACGGTCCGTGTCGAAGCCTATGGATCGAAGATGCCGTTGAACCAGCTAGCTACAATTAGTACTCCGGAATCTAGCCTGTTGGTCGTGCAGCCATTTGATAAGACTCTCTTAGCTGATATAGAGCGTGCCATCATGACTGCAGATCTAGGTCTGAATCCAGCTAACGATGGGAACATTATCCGTATTCCGATTCCTCCCTTGAATGAGGAGCGTCGACAGGAATATGTAAAGCTTCTACATAGAATGACTGAGGAAGGAAGAGTCTCAATTCGCCACGCGCGTCGGACAGTAAGGGACGAACTCCATCAGCTTGTCCGAGATCATGAACTCAGTGAGGACGAGAGCCGTCGCCGAGAGGATCAGCTTGAGAAATCGACCAAGGAATTCATAGAGAAGGTGGAAGAGCTTCTCAAGAGTAAGGAAGCAGAGGTGATGGCCATCTAGCGGCCTCAGCCTAAAAATTCATGGCCTCCGAGAGCCTAGATAAGATTCGTCTGAGCGGTGATATACCAAATCACGTTGCTATCATTATGGATGGCAACGGTCGATGGGCGAAACAGAAGGGATTTCCGCGCCAGATTGGACACCGGGAAGGGATGAAGTCTGTTCGCGAGACAATTGAAGGGGCAGCGGAGGCAGGAATTAATATTCTGACTCTCTTTGCATTCTCAACTGAAAACTGGAATCGTCCGCAGAAAGAAGTTGCCTCATTAATTTCTCTCCTGCGGTACTACGCTCGGAAAGAACGTGACAGCCTCAAACACCAGGGTGTCGAAGTCCATGTTCTTGGGGAAATAGAGCGTTTTGACGACCAGACTCGAGAAGCAGTGGATTTGATCGTCAAGGGTACCAAAGGCGGGCAAAGTTTAAGATTGAATCTCATGATCTCTTATGGTGGCAGAGAGGAGATTCTACGTTCTGTAAGGATTTTGGCAGAGCAAGTGGATGAAGGCGAACTCACAGTAGATGACATAGATGAGGACGCGTTACGTAAGACACTTTTCACGGTGAATCTGCCAGATCCGGACCTCTTGATCAGGACTTCTGGTGAGTACCGCATTAGCAACTTCATGCTATGGCAGATTGCCTACACAGAACTGCACATCACTCCTGTACTTTGGCCTGATTTTACCCGAGAACATCTCTTTGAGGCGGTTCTAGATTACCAACGCAGGGACAGGCGATTCGGCCTTGTCGGGACTTCGTAATTCCCGTGAGCGATCTTTCACGGAGATGGTTGGTTTCGATCATCGGTATACCTATCGTGTTGGTACTCCTGTACTCTGGGAATTGGGTTCTAGGGGTTCCTTTGTCTGTGTTAGCCGCGATGGGCACGCAGGAGGTCTATCGACTAGCTGCGCACACGGGAGTGGATGCTTTCCGCCTCACGGGGGCTACTGGAGCTGCGGCTCTGGTCTTAGCTGGGACCTGGCAGGGAACGTTCGCAGCCTTTGCTCCTTGGGCGCTCATCGTTGTCGGGACCGTTATGCTTATTTCGCTTATCCTAGCGGTCATGAATCGAGGAGCCACAGGTGGGCCTCTGGGCGCTGTATCAGTGACGATGGCAGGCTGTCTTTACTGTGGTTTTTCGCTTTCGTTCGTGCCCCTCACTCTCATGTTTGCCACCACGGAGGGGTGGGGCGAAACCATGGGAGCGCCTTGGCTTGGTGTCGCAGTGATCGCTCTTCCTCTGGCGACCACGTGGATTGGGGATGCGGTGGCTTTCTTTGCCGGTACCAAGTGGGGTAAACAGAAGCTTGCCCCCTCAATCAGTCCTAACAAAACCTGGCTTGGGTCATGGTCAGGACTTGGCGCTACCA
>CAWVZF010000092.1:0-7790 GCA_963934665.1 uncultured bacterium
TCTAGTCTGTCCGGTAGGCAGCACAGAGTCGAGTGATATCCACGTGCAACTGCTGCAGAACTGCAGGCTCTTCACGCAAGCAGTCAATCAAACGAGGGTGCTGCTCTATTAGCTTAGCCGGAATCTCTATGTCTTCGTGATGGTATACACCGTTGTCGACGAAAAGCAGACGGAGCTTAGTCTTATTCTTGCTCATGAGGCCCTCCGAATGAAACGCGGAACTTCCGGCAATGAAGCTAGGAAGATCAACAGCATTACAACGGCCGAGATAACACAGTATTGACACCATGCCTCAATCACGAATGCCTCCAAATACGTCAGATAGGCTGAAAACGTGACGCCCCCAAGAGATCCACCGAACAAGAAGGCACCTATTAGAGGAGACTCCCGTTGGATAGGCTGCACCCCTAGATAGGCTAGACAAAGTAGGATCAGATACCCTGCGACGCCGATCGCAGATACGGGTATCGGCCCAACTTTGGCATATACACTCGACTGGACAGTCCCGCAGTCCCCTACACCGCAAACGATCGGGCCAGTCAATCCCATATTATGTGCCATGAGATAAAGTGCGACGAACAATCCGATCATAGCCAAGACCGCAATCACCATGCGATTCATGGGTGGGGGAGAAGCGTGCAGGACGGTGGCGTCTTCGCTCACCCTGTGCCTCCTAGTCTCCTCTAGTCCCTAGATCAGTTACCAGCTGTCTCTAGGTCTTCTAGGGCTGACTCAATTGCCGCTTCTATCGACTGGAAGTCATTACGCATTACGGGTCTCAGCCCTTGTCCCTTAACCATGATAAAGATCGTTGGAGTTCCGCTTACACCCGCTTCTTGGCCCAAGCTCATGTTTGCAGTAACCACGTCCGCGTACTTGTCACTCTTCACACATCCCTCAAACGTATCTTGGTCAAGCCCTAATCCCTGAGCATAACCGAGAAAAGCACCAACCGCACTCTGCCTGCCCGACCAACTCGACTGGTTTCTAAAGAGCTCCTGATGATACTCCCAGTAAAGGTCTTGATCGCCTGCACAGCGTGCAGCACGGGCTGCGAGGAAAGCGTGGGGATGCATATTTGTTAGTGGAAAGTCAAAAAACTGGAAATAAGCCCGCCCTGTCTGCACCAACGCTAGGTCGATCTGGGGCTTAACTGCGAGGGCGAAGCCACCACAACCGGGACACTGATAGTCTCCAAACTCGATGATCCCGATAGTGCCCGTCGGATCTCCTGAAGTAATCCCCTGGGCTAACTCTTGGTAGACTTCTGCGTCGTTGAGGTCTAGCTCAAGCAATGGACCGGTCGCTGGGGTTCCAAGAACACTCCCTCTCACGCTCCAGAACAACCACCCGGCTCCAATCAGGGCAACGACCCCAAGGATCACACCAAATTTAGTCATGTCGGAGCCACCCTTACCTCGGCTCCCTCTCTTTTTTTCGCCTCTAGACACCTTTGACTCCCGCGTTGATCACCTGCCTTTAAGCAGGTACAGGGTATGAAACAAGATTCAGTCCGTGTCAGCACTGAATCTTAGATAAACTATGGCCTTGAAGATGCTCCCGGGTGGAGGACTGATCAAGCTAAGCTGGACTTACCCGAGTCAGTTAGGCCGCAAGGTATGAAATAATCTTATCCGTCTCAGTCAGATCTATCACAACGTGATCGGCACCTGCTTCAGCTAATTGTGATGTGGTAAAACTCCCGGTTGCTACAGCCAGTGTCCGTGCGCCGACCGCCAATCCACAAATAACATCTCGGGGTGTATCTCCGATTACCACTGTGTGATCTGGACGAAGCGAAGGGTTCCACATGTCACGAGCACGCTGCAGTGCAATCCTGGAAAGCTGCTCTCTTTCCTCATGGTCTGAACCGTAGCTTCCTAGCGCAAAATGCTCTGCCAAACCAGCGGAGTCGAGCTTCAGTTCTGCTCCGCGAGCGATGTTGCCTGTCAGTAGACCCACACCGATATCGTCCATTCTCTCGAGAACGTTCAGGAGTTCACATACTCCTGGCAGCACCTGCATAGGGCATTGGGTCAATTCGTCTGCTAATCGCTCTGTGTAGGAATGCCAGAGTGAAGGAAATCGTTCCTCGATCAGGTCGATCTTGTACCCGATTCCCGACAGGAGTTCTCGAGCGATTTGGGGGTCTGTCTTACCACCGAAACTTACTTCTTCAACATTACCAACAGTCCCAAACGTATCGATCATCGCCCCGCAAAAAGCATTTTTCGCAGGGCCGCCAGTCATTAGAGTCCCATCGATATCAAAAAAAGCGACTCTACGCATCTAACGATTAAGCCACGCCTGCTACTAATGTGGGATCAAGGTTCCCGCCACTGATTACAACCGCAACACGTGCATCTTCTGCTTCAACCGCTTTCGATAGCAGAGCAGCAGTTGCTGCTGCACCTGAGAACTCCACTATGAGCTTTTGTTTGCTGACTAAAAGTGAAGTGGCCTCTCGGATTGCATCATCCGAGACAGTGACAACATCATCCATAAGGTTCAAAGCATGCTCATATGTAAGTTCTCCAGCCATAACTGGAGCCAACCCATCGGCAATCGTATCGATCTCCTTAATAACCACAGGCCTTTCCTCATCAAGCGCCTTTCTCATCGAAGCCGCTCCTACAGGCTCAACACCGATTACCCTTGCAGCGGGCAAGAGTCTCTTGATCGATGCCGCTACACCGCTCGCAAGCCCACCACCACCAATTGGAGCCAACACTAGATCAACGTCTGGCCATTCTCGGGCAATCTCCAAACCGACCGTGCCCTGTCCAGCGATGATGTGGCGGTGATCGAAAGGTGGAACAATAACAAGGCCTTGTTCTTCGGCGATTTCTTCTGCCTTAGCACGTCTCTCGAGTGAAGTCGTACCTTCGTAGATCACCTCAGCACCGAGGCGTTCTGCGCCATCACGTTTTACCTTCGGAGCTGTAGTCGGCATCACCACAACTGCCCTTACACCTCTCAACTTTCCTGACAAGGCAACAGCCTGAGCGTGATTCCCAGACGAATAAGTGATAATTCCAGAAGCAACCTGTTCGTCAGAAAGTTGAGAAACGAAGTTGTATGCCCCACGGATCTTGAAAGAGCCTGCACGCTGCAAGCTTTCGCACTTGAGTCGAACGTTAGCCCCAGTGATCTCAGAAACTATATCAGCCGGCAGTAGTGGAGTTCGTACTGCTACACCGGCCAACCGACGTGCCGCAGCTTCCACCTCCGTGAGGCCTACTAACCCTTCACCCTGTAGAATGTCGCTCAAACCTCAGCCTCGACTCCGTCAGTCTCCGAAGTTTCTGAAGCCTCCTCAACGAGATCGTCCGAACCCTCACCATTTACATCCTCTGTAATAACACGGGCAACATCCACAACGGCATCACCGTCATCAAGGTTGACCAACTTTACTCCCTGGGTGGCCCGCCCGATTACTGAGATCTCCGATACGCGTTGGCGATTCACAACTCCTTGGCGAGTGATCATCATCAATTGCTCTTCTTCCGAAACTGCCTTGACCGCTACAACCAAACCATTCTTATCGGTTGTCTTGAGGTTGATGACACCCTTCCCGCCTCGTTTCTGTAACCGGTATGAGTCAACCTTTGACCTTTTACCCATCCCCTTCTCTGAGACCACAAGCAAAGTTGAATCCGGTCGGACCACAACCATGCCTACAACAACATCCCCTTCTCTGAGGCTCAGGCCCCTCACACCTGCAGTAGCACGTCCCATTTGACGCGCATCCCCTTCATTGAATCGGATGGCCTTCCCATTCCTGCTCGCGAGAATAATCTCATCCTCTCCAGATGTGATCTGAACGTCTATAAGTTCATCACCCTCTTTAATATTGATAGCATTTAGTCCTACCGATCGGACATTACCGTACGCTGAGAGTGCGCTCTTCTTGATCACACCGAGCCTGGTACAAAACAAGAGGTTCTTGTCCTCAGAGAATTCACGCACAGGTACCACTGATGCTATCTCTTCTTCATCTGAGAGGTTCAGCAAGTTAATAATCGGTTTGCCCCGTGCCGTCCGTCCTCCGACGGGGATTTCCCACACCTTGATCCAATAGCACTGCCCACGTCGAGTGAAGATCATCAGATAGTCGTGCGTTGAGGCAACAAACAGATGCTCCACCCAGTCCTCATCCTTAGTTCCCATACCACGCAACCCTCGTCCACCTCGACGCTGTGCACGGTATGTATCAATGGGAAGCCTCTTCACATATCCCTGATGTGACACTGTGATCACCATGTCCTCTTCAACAATCAGGTCTTCCACATCGAACGACCCCACCGCCGCTGTTATCTCAGTCCGCCGGTCGTTGCCGTGTTTCTCTGAGACTGCCAACAGTTCATCCTTAAGGATGCCCATCCGACGATCTTCCGATCCCAAAATCCCCCTGAGATCCTCAATCAACTCTCGTACTTCTGCGAGCTCAATTTCCAGCTTTTCAATCTCAAGACCCGTAAGACGGGAAAGGCGCATTTCGAGTATTGCCTTGGCCTGTAACTCGGAGAGTTCGAATCGCTCGCGAAGTTCAGTAGCAGCGATCTTCGAGTCTTTTGAGCCTCGGATGACTTTGATGACTTCATCAATGTTATCAACCGCAATCTTAAGGCCCTCAAGATAGTGCTCCCGTGAAAGTGCTTTTTGGAGATCAAATTCACTCCGGCGGACTATTACCTCATGCCGGTGATCCGCGAAGTGAAGAAGCATCTCACGGAGCTGCATCACCTTCGGCTCTCCATTAACGAGAGCCAACAAGATCGTACCAAACGTCGATTGCATCTGCGTGTGCTTGTATAGCCTGTTCAGCACGATATGTGGGACAGCATCTCTCTTGAGTTCAATAACGATCCTCATTCCCTCACGATCTGACTCATCACGTAAATCCCTTATATCCGGGAGCTTCTTATCGCGAGTGAGTTGAGCGATCTGCTCTACCAACCTGGACTTGTTGACCATAAAAGGAATCTCAGTCACCACGATTCGTTCCTGATCGTCTCCTGTCGTCTCGACCTCCGCCCGAGCTCTCATGATGATTCGCCCCCTTCCCGTCCTGTACGCATCATGAATTCCTTCCTGGCCACAAACGAAGCCGCCAGTTGGAAAATCGGGGCCGGGAATGATGGTCTCTAACTGCTCTTGGGGTATATCTGGATCATCAATGAGCGCGATTGTAGCATCGACAACTTCTCTCAGGTTATGAGGCGGAATATTTGTGGCCATTCCAACCGCAATGCCGGAACAGCCATTTATGAGAAGGTTCGGTGCGCGGGATGGTAGCACTGAGGGTTCATCCACACTGCCGTCGAAGTTTGGGATGAAATCGACCGTCTCTTTATCTATATCGGCGAGAAGCTCAATCGCCATGCGTGTCAGGCGAGCCTCTGTATACCGGTAGGCAGCTGCCGAGTCACCATCTACGGAGCCGAAATTCCCCTGACCATCTACCAGTGGATAGCGGAGTGAAAAATCCTGTACCATCCGCACCATTGAATCATAGACCGAAGAGTCACCGTGGGGATGGTATTTCCCAAGCACATCTCCCACGACAGTCGCACTCTTCTTGAACGACCGGCCCGGGCTTAATCCCAACTCACCCATCGCATATAGAATCCGTCGATGCACCGGTTTCAAGCCATCTCTCACATCCGGCAAAGCACGCTGCACGATCACACTCATCGAGTAATCGATGAAGGATTCCCGCATTTCGTCCTCTATAAGACGCGAAAGAACCTTTTCGCCCTGACCATCCTCTCCTACGAGATCAATCTCTTCAGTCATGCGTTTTGTCCTTCCAAGACTTCGTGAGCTGGCACGTCGATAGTCCTAGTGGAATGAGGAAAAGCTTTCTGTACTTCATATCAGACAAACCGCTGGCGCCGAGTCCAACTTGTGTGTGTCTTGGCCAGCGATATCGCCTTGTGAGAGTTCGCTTCCGGCCGGTATTAACAACGACCTAAGCCGCCGATCTATCCCTACATTAGCATGGCACTCACAGGGCAGATGAAGGTCTGGCAAGCGCAACTTTCCTGGTGGCTTTGGAGAACTCGATTCGTTCGCCTGGCTAGTGCTTACCGAGGCCTATAAAAATAACGCTTTTTCGCTACCAAATCATGCCATGGCGACGAAGTTCTCTAGCTCTCGATAACCTGCGCTGGAAAGTAAGTTTCTCAGCGTCTGGCGAGCTCCTTCTTGGCCCACCGAAGCGAGATGCAAAACATTCCTCAATCTAAGGGCTTCATTAGTGTCTAAGACCGGCGCACCATGTATATTCTGGCCAATCTTGCGAGGATTCACCTCCGCATAGGCCATGATCGGTACCCCGACTCGGGCTAACTCTCGACCGAAACCCTTACCGACTCTTCCGGCACCCCAAATCAATACCCCATTCACTGCCGACGGAAAGGCGGAAACTAGATGGTGGACCTTGCAGCGACGGAACGCATCAAGGGCATAGCGTTTGTCAGTCCGTGACAGGCGTTGTGGAGCTTCCCTCCACTGCATGAGCACAGCAGAGACTTTTCCTAGGCGCCCACCTGACTGCCAAACCCTGAGTAGAAGATCGTAGTCTTCAGGCCAACCTAGATCCCGATACCCTCCTACTTCTTCAATGGCATCGGCACGCATAAAAAATGCAGGATGTGGTAATGGGCATTCAACAAATAGCTCCTTCTCGATTTCCTCGGGTGTGGCCGGTGTGTTCAGCCAAGTCTGGTAGCGCAGTGCACCATCCCGAACCTTCTCTGGAGGAAAGTATTCTATCGCACACCCACAGATCGCCAGAGAGGTATCTGACTCCATTAGTTGAAGCTGCAATTCAAAGCGGGTAGGCCGAGCAATGTCATCTGCATCCATCCTAGCCAGATAAGACCCAGTAGCTTCACTGCGTGCAAACTCGAGTGCTGGTACAATCCCCTCCGGCCCCTGCCGGAATACCTTTACACGCTCATCTCGGCTAGCCCACTCTTGAAGCACAAACCAAGAATCATCTGAGGAGCCATCATCAATGGCGATAACCTCGTATTTGGAATAGGTCTGAGCTTCAATAGAGGCGATCGCCTCGGGTAGGTATTCCGCCCCATTTCGCACAGGAAGTAACACGGAAATCGGGGTTGATGCTGACATATATAAGGATTCTAAGAAGCCACTAGTACGCAGTATGCCAAAGTCTGACTCTTTTGAAGGATATGGGTCGCCTAACTGAGCAAATCCACTAGATAGTGTCCAGTTACACTCTCAGGGACTTTCGCTACCCTCTCGGGCGTACCCATCGCCACAACCTCACCACCCCGAGCACCAGCACCTGGACCTAAATCGATGACCCAATCTGCAGCGCTGACCACATCGAGGTTGTGCTCGATAACCACGACAGTGTTACCACCACTTACCAGTCTGTCCAACACTTCTAGCAGCTTCGCTACATCTTCTCCCGAAAGCCCAGTGGTTGGTTCATCAAGTATATACAGCTTCCTGCCCCTTTTGCCCGCGGCACTCGTAAACTCTCGAGCAATTTTAAGGCGCTGAGCCTCTCCCCCGGATAGTGTTGTCGCTGCTTGCCCCAAGCGCAGATAACCGAGTCCAACTTGTTCTAGCTGCCAAAGCTTCTGTCCTAATTTCCGTTCACGAATGAAAAAACGAATTGCCTCGGTCACAGTTAGCTCAAGTATCTCTGACACATTCTTGCCACGGATCCGTACTTCGAGAAGTTCACGGTTATAGCGAGCTCCACCACAGGTATCACACCCAACATATACGTCGGCCATGAAGACCAT
>CAWVZF010000093.1:0-7644 GCA_963934665.1 uncultured bacterium
CACCTACGTGGAAGTACGGGCCCGGAGTACGTGAGGAGATCTCTCGTATGACGTCATCCAAGAATTCGTAGGTGATGTCTTTATCCACACACAGCGTACTAAAGCCGACGTTGGTACCTATATAGAGATCCCGTGCGATACCGTCACAGTTGAGGTCAGCATACGAGGCGAGTGCAGCATTCGTATGGCCGGGTATATCAATTTCAGGGATGACAGTGATAAAGCGATCTTGAGCATACTCTACGAGTTCGGTGTATTCGTCTGTGCTGTAATAACCACCGGCGCCTCCACCAACCTCCGTTGACCCACCGTGCTCTGTGAGGTTTGGCCATCCCGGGATCTCAACCCGCCATCCTTGATCGTCAGACAGGTGCAGATGAAGCCGGTTCAACTTGTAGAGTGCAGCAAGGTCAATGAACCGCTTCACATCGTGAAGTGGCAAGAAATGACGTGCTACATCGAGCATCGTTCCTCGCCACCCAAATCGTGGCTGATCAGCAATGTGCACACCAGGCAAGGACAACGGCTGAGGATATGCCGCCGTATACTCGACCACTGGAGGAAGCAAATGCCGAATTGTCTGAACACCGTAGAACAGTCCAGCAGAATTCGTAGCTCGCACAGTCACCTGTGATGCAGTCACTGTCAGCTCGTATCCTTCAGACCCAAGTGAAGAACTCGCCCCTTCCCTTGTCAGGTAGATGCTACCATCTGCGATGTCAGCTGACCGCGCCTCTACCGGTGGCATAGTCTCAGTACTATTTCCGATTAGGCCTGAGAGAAACGCTCCAACTCGCTCAGCTTCTGTGTCAGTAGAATCAAACAGAATTCGTGTTTCTTCTGTGAAGTGGAACGTATCGGACGACATCCAGTCTACAGATACCGGAAGCGGGATAATCGTGTGTTCTAGCTCATCGGGCCCTGCTCCACATCCAGCCACGAACACTGAGAAGAGCACCACACCAAAGCAGGCCAGGAACGGTAGCCCGGGCACTCTTGAGACAAACTGATTCTGCGACTGCACTATGAATTCTTTATTCATAAATCCATTTGCTACAATGGACGTGAAAAACCCGGCAAGACCACACAAGGCCTTACCGGGCTTTCCTCGTGTACAGAGCGGGAGACCGGACTCGAACCGGCGACAACCACGTTGGCAACGTGGAGCTCTACCAACTGAGCTACTCCCGCGTCTATAATCGTGACGAAGCTAGAATATACAATTTTTGTGGTCAATGCTCACATGTCCTTCTAACATGAGTTCCTCGATTTCTCATAAACCCTTATGTTTCGCGGTCAATCGGGGCTTTGCTGCCTTCTGGCGCTCGCGCCCACTAACACGGACTTGCATGCGCCGGACCCTAGCTTTCTTACCTGTTCTTCTCGCTCTCATTACGGGTGACCTGCACTCTCAAGCCCCTACCCATGTGCTCGTACCGAAGGGCCATGTGAGCGTGCTGTTCAACCCTTCGTTTGACAGCTGGAACAGTCGATTCGGGAAGCGGCTAGAGGGTGGAATACTAGTGGAAGAAGAGGAGCCGCTTGGCCTAGATCTTACAGATCAAGCGGGCACCTCCCTCTTCCCTTCAATCGGAAAGCTCGAAGAACAGATCCGTGCGCTAACTGGTGACCCGAGCTATTCAGGGGTCCTTGGGGCAGCGGACGGCTTGGTGGTACACGACGTCACACGCATCGATATGGGAGCCCATGTGGGTGTGCTCGATTGGCTCACGCTCGGTGTGGTCGCTCCGCTGGTTAAAAACCGTACGGTGTTTGAGATGAACTTTCGCCCGGACAGTCTGAGCAGTGACCTCGGACTCAATCCGAGAATCTCGAACGGCGCGGAAGTGACTGGCTTCCTGGATGCTCTTGAATCAGCGTATAATTTGGTGCAAACCCATGCTAACGCTGTTTGTGCTGACTCTTCGGGTAGTGCTGCTTGCGCACACGCTGAGTCTCTTGCTGAAAGACTACAGACTTTTCGCTCAGCTACTGAAGAAGCGTACTCGTCATCCAGCTTCTTCCCACTGCACGGATCAGCGGTTGCCACCTCTCTATCAAGCGCATTGGCTGCGCTTGACTACGAGATGGTCAGCATTGGACTCAACTCAATCGGCTCCAACCTCGTCTTCGCGACAGATTGGCTCACGGAGGCAGCACTTTTTGCTCTACCCACAACGAATGGGATCGGGATCGAAGGAAATCCGCTGCAGGACATCCCCGGAATGTGGGAACTCGGTGATATCGAGGTGTCAGCACTTGTTCGTCTACTAGACGGTGGAAGACCGAGTTTGGGTGAAGCTCCACCCTTTCTGAGGTATGGGCTTATGGGGAGCGTCTTAGTACGGCTCGGTACCGGGAAGGTCGATGCCCAAAATATCTTCTTAGATTTAGCTACGGGTGATGGGCAAACGGACATCGAAGCAGGCATTGCTGGATTCTTAGGGATCGGGTCCCGTATGGGTATCAGGAGTTCAGCTCGCTATGGATTACAGATGCCCACCACGCTCATGCGAAGGGTTGCCCCACCGGAAATAGTGATGCCATTGGCATCTACCCTGCGTGAAGTACGCTGGAGCCCAGCATCGTACATGAGACTAGAAGTCGAACCCTCATGGAATTTCTCACCGCAGCTTTATGGGTTCGGTACCTACCATTTCTACTCCAAAGCTATGGACAGCTACGAACTTACTAGTAACCAGAACGAGAACATCGCCACACAAGTAGCTTCAGTCTTCGTTGAAGACTTAGAGGATGAGAGCAGTAGAACGTTTCATCAGCTTGGGCTCGGACTCAGGTACTCAACACTTAACGCTCTCGGATCCGCCAGTGAACGACGACCTGCCGAACTCCATGGCCGGGTTATCTATACGCTCGCAGGAAGCGGCGGGCACACGCCTATCACGACCAGAGTAGAGTTCGGGATCCGTCTCTTCCAACGATTTTGGGGCGGAGTCAGCTGAACGATTAAGCCCGTTCCGGAGGTCTGGCTGCCCAGTTCAGTTTTCGGCGCATAGTATCGAGAAATGTCTGACCTTGAAGCTGGACTAGTGAGACTTCGTGCTCTCCTCTAGAAACCACGACGGTATCCTGGGAACCGAGCTCAGCCTCAACCTGGCCATCGATCGTAAGCTGTAAATTGTGTCCAGGATCCAACCCGGTAACAGCCACCTTCTCATGAGATCCAACAACCAATGGGCGAACTGAAAGCGAGTGCGGACAGATCGGTGTAACAACCATACACTCAACATCAGGAGCCACGATCGGGCCACCTGCTGAAAGAGAATACGCTGTTGAGCCGGTCGGTGATGCCAAGATCACTCCATCACCCGTGAAGCTCCCGATCTCTTCCTCACCTTCTGGCCGCTCTACTGTTAGCCTAATCGGTGTCACACGAGCTGCACCCGAATGATGTACAACAACGTCATTCAATGCATTGAATGGGCCCAGATCTTCACCTTCTGCCACATTTACGGTTGCACTCAGGGTGAAGCGCCGTTCCACTAGCGCTTGTCCATCCAGAACCGCTGTGACCCCCACTTCGAGCTCTTTTTCCGGAGTAGTCGTTAAGAAACCCAACCGACCAGTATTCACACCGAAAACGGGAAGTCCCGATCCTATGGCAAGTCGGGACGCACGGAGCATGGTACCGTCACCGCCGAGAGCTAGGATTAGATCGACCGGTGACCCATCTACATCGAGTACGTCTGCTCCCTCAGGTAGGCCTGGACTCCTAGACTCGAATGCCAATGACACGCTCCGCGCCTCACACAAATCGATCAGACGATTGAGGGCGGTAGAGCCTTCACGGGTCCTGCCACTCAGCACGACACCGATACGTCTGATCGGGTTCGTGAGGGGGGAACTCTGCGACGAACTCACGCGGTCTCCATAAGACTTGCAGCTTTCACACCCACGAGCGTCCTAACGCGTTTGACCATTCCCTCTACATCAAGACCGATATCAGCCAGAAGATCCTTCCGGGCTCCATGCTCGATGAACGAGTCAGGTAGCCCCATAGCACTCATCTGTGGCGCAGTCTTCAAATTCAATTCATTGAGTTCCTTCGCCATAAATGCGCCGAAACCATTAACCACCTGACCTTCCTCGATGGTTAACACCGTCGGATGATTATGCATGACCTCATTGAAAACTGAGCGGTCATACGGTTTGAGGAACCTGCAGTTCACCACGGTGCACTTCACTCCTTCTGCGCCTAGCACGTCAGCAGCCTCAAGAGCAGGGAGCACCATGCTGCCTACGGCAAGAATCGCACAATCGGAGCCCTTCCTCAGCACCTCCCACGTGTGAGGCTCGACACTTTCAATCTCATTTAGGTCGGGGACGTCTGATGGTACGGCATCTCTCGGCCACCGAACGCACCAGGGTCCATCATTTTTTTCAGTTGCAAGACGAACGAGAGCGAGCATTTCTGCTCCATCCTTTGGAGCGGTCACAGTCATACCCTGAACAGCTAACATATAAGCGATATCAAGCGCACCATGATGTGTAGGTCCATCTTCACCCGCTACACCGGCTCTATCCATACAAAAAACGACCGGTAGATCTTGGAGCGCCACGTCATGCACGATGTTGTCGTACGCACGTTGCAGGAATGTTGAGTAGATCGCTACAACTGGTTTCACACCCTGGGTGGCCAAGCCTGCCGCAAACGTCACCCCATGTCCTTCTGCGATTCCAACGTCGAAGAACCGGTCCGGGAATTCTTCATCAAACATGTCGGTAGACGTCCCATCCGGCATGGCGGCCGTGATAGCAACAATCAAAGGATCTGTTTCCGCAAGTTGTATCAACCCTTTACCGAATACTTTTTGATACCGCGGAAGTCCCCCTGATTTTTTGATACCGCTCCCGGTCGTTTTGTCGAATGGGCCTGATGCGTGCCACGTATAGGGATCGTTTTCTGCCCTAGAAAACCCCTTCCCTTTTTGTGTAAGTGCATGGACTAGAATCGGCCCCTTCATCTTACGCACCTTCGAGAAGGTGTCCGCCAAGGTTTCCACATCGTGACCATCTACCGGCCCAACATATCGGAATCCTAGCTCCTCAAAAATCAGTCCCGGAGTCAGCAGATGCTTTACGCTTTCATCCAGACGACCGGCAAGCTCCTCCATCACATCTCCGTACCCACCCGGAGTCCGGTGTAATGCTTCCTTCACCAACCCTCTCACTTTGTTGTATGCCGGATTGGTAATCATGCTAGTGAGATATTTGTTCATCGCCCCTACGGCAGGTGCGATGGACATGTCGTTGTCATTCAAGACGACTACGAAATCTCGGTCGGTATGGCCTGCGTTATTTAACGCTTCGTATGCCAGGCCACACCCCATCGCACCATCCCCTATAACAGCAACCACACTGAAATCCTGCTGAGTCAAATCACGTCCAACGGCCATACCCCAAGCTGCTGAGATAGAAGTCGCTGCATGCCCTGCTCCGAAGGTATCGTACTCCGATTCATCTCTCCTACAGAACGGGGCCAGCCCGCCCTGTGTTCGGATGGTCGGTAATTCCTCGTTGCGACCTGTTAAGATTTTATGGATATAGGCCTGATGCCCCGTATCCCAAACAATCTGGTCGCGGGGGGTATCAAAGGCATAGTGAAGCGCAACTGTCAGCTCTGCGACACCGAGGCTTGCACCGAAATGGCCACCTTTTTGCGATACAACATCGATATGACGTGCACGCACCTCATCAACAAGAGCTGGCAAATCATCTTGCTCAAGATGTCTCAGATCTCTTGGATAAGTGATTTCATCCAGTAGGGCCACCGAATTGACTCCTTCTCTTAGATGCTTTCTAGGCCGACGTCAAAGATAGTTGCACAGACCGTGCCGCACAGGCCAAATGTGTTCGAGTTATCTCTCTCGTTCGACTACATAACGAGCTAAAATACTTAATACAGGAGCATCTATAGGGATGCTCTCAAGTGCGCTCAACGCCTCCGCGATGCACTCGCGAGCGTGTTCTTTCGCCTGATCAAGTCCGTGCAGTCCAACGTATGTCGATTTATCTAGATCAACATCACTTGGGTTCTTTCCTAGCAATTCCGCCGACTGCGTGGCATCAAGCACATCGTCGGTAATCTGAAAGGCAAGGCCGATTGAACGTCCGTAGCTTGCCAACGCAGACACAGTCTGTTTCTCTGCCGCAGCAGCAAGAGCACCCATAACCAGTGATGCAGTGAGTAGGGCCCCCGTCTTCTTCCGATGTAACTCATCCAATTCTTTCGGACTCAGCGTTTGACCCTCTCCTAGGAGATCCAGCCACTGTCCTCCCACCATACCTCCTGCTCCAGCAGCCTCGAGGAGTTCCTGCACAACCGCTGCTGCACCAGAAACTCCACACTCTAGCTTTCGTGCCGAGTGGAGGGCCTGGCGAGCGGCAGCAGGGATCAGAGCAGCTCCAGCTCGCATGGTGACATCTTCCCCGAATAGGACGTGCGTTGTTGCTTGCCCGCGTCTGAGAGCTGCATCGTCCATGCACGGTAGGTCGTCATGCATGAGGGAATAGGCGTGAATCATCTCAAGAGAAGCCGCAAGCTCATACACGCTTTGTTCAGCGCGGCCTCCGCATTCTCGGTATGCTGTAGTACAAAGAATAGGCCGAAGTCTCTTTCCGTCACTCATTACTCCATGACGGACTGCACTTCCGATATCAGACTCCAGTTCTGATTCGATGAGTGTTACAGCCTGATCCAGAGCCTTGTCGACAGAGAGCATCTCAGCCCGGAGATACTCCTTAAGCTCAAGGTAGTCCAAACCTAATCGAGCTCCATATCCTGAACGTCCCCATCCCCAAGCAGTTCTTGGACTCTGAGTTCAGTCTGAGCAAGAACACGCTCAGCGTCTCGAACATGACCTACGCCTTCTTCGAATAGTTCCAGAGCTTCTTCCAAGGCAACTTCGTCCTGCTCGAGCCGTGACAGTATCTCCTCCAACCGCTGCAATCGCTCTTCAAGTGACGGACCTTCAACCTCCGGCTCATCCAACTTATCGGGGTTGTTCTCTGCTTCGCTCATTATTCTCCCGCCTTTAGTTCTGTTGTCTCTGCTATGACTTCTCCGTCACTCACGCGAAGCATGAAGCTGTCTCCTGTTACAAAGTCACGTACAGATCTGAGAATCTGACCATCCTCCGTGCGTGCGACAGAATATCCTCTTCTCAGCGTAGCCAGAGGTGAAAGCGCATCTAATTTTCCCTCCACACCGATAAGGCGCTGCCTCCGTAGATCCAGGACACCTCTGACCTCAGCTTGTAGTCTACCAAAATCATGGTCCAGCATCTGCTGTATCGGCTGTATCCTCCGATCGATACCTAACCCTAGACGACTCAAGGCATGTTCTATCGTAAGTCTTCTACGTTGAAACATGCCTTGTAGGCCTTTGGCTAACTCCACGGGTACCGCACTCAAGTTTTCTCTTATGCCCATCCCGTCTGGTACGACTTCCTCTGCAGCAGCAGACGGAGTAGGCGCTCTAAGATCAGCTACAAGATCCGAAATGGTTACGTCTATCTCATGTCCCACAGCTGAGACTATTGGGACAGTAGATCTCGATATTGCTCTCGCTACTGGTTCTTCGTTGAAAGCCCAAAGATCCTCTATTGAGCCACCACCTCGACC
>CAWVZF010000094.1:0-7349 GCA_963934665.1 uncultured bacterium
CACGGTAGCATCTTACTCTGCCTCCAACTCAGAATGGACCCGGACCAGCACCGAAGGACGGACAATGCTCAAAACAATACGATGTTTGCTTACGATCTCGGTTTTCTTAGGAACTGCTCAACATGTTAGCGCCCAAGTCGATCTTGGAGCTTTGCAAGACGAGGCAGTGGGTTGGCTCCAAGAATACATTCGTATCAATACAATAAATCCCCCAGGCAACGAGATTCGGGGGGCTGAATTCTTTGCACGGTTGTTCGAAGCAGAAGGCATTGAATACGAGATCGCTGAATCCGCGCCAGGCCGAGGGAATATTTGGGCTAGACTCGAGGGCGGTGATAGACCGGGTATTGTGCTCCTACACCATATTGATGTTGTACCGGCCGACGAGCGTTATTGGGATAATGACCCACTCTCGGGTGAGCTTAGAGACGGCTATATCTACGGCCGTGGTGCTCTTGATACGAAGACGAGTGGCATCCTGCATCTAGCAACCTTTATTGCACTTCACAGATCAGGTATTCCGCTCAATCGAGATGTGGTTTTCATGGCGACTGCTGATGAAGAGGCCGGCGGCTTTTTCGGAGCAGGTTGGCTTGTCGAAAATCGTTCTGAGCTCTTCAATAACGTTGGTTTCTTACTCAATGAAGGTGGCGGCGGCTCGGTTGTTGAGGGCAGAGTACAGTTTGGGGTCGAGGTAACTCAAAAGGTGCCCTATTGGTTGCGCCTAACAACAACGGGTGAGCCGGGGCATGGTTCCCGACCGCTCGTTTCGTATGCTTCACTGCAACTAATTGAGGCCCTGGAGCGTCTGCGTCTTCATGAATTTGAAGCACGTATTATTCCTGCGGTTGACTCCCACTTCAGGGGAATGGCGGATCAGCATCCCGAGCCTTGGCAAACCCGATTTCAAGATCTTGGCTCTGTGATCCAAGCATCTGGGGTGCTGGAAGAACTTCAACTCTATAACCCATCGCTTCACACGCTGACCCGGAATACCTGTTCGATCACACGCTTCGAAGGGAGCAACAAGATTAACGTAGTGTCACCAGAAGTGTGGGCAGAAATTGATTGCCGACTACTACCTGATCAGGATCCTCAAGTATGGCTCAGAGAGCTTCAGGGCGTGGTAGGCCCTGAAGTGGAGATCGAGGTATTAATGGGCTTTACACCCGCGGTCTCAACAACGGATACTCAACTTTACGAGATGATCCGGGACGTAACTTTAGAGGAGCTGCCTGGAGCTAGTTTTGTGCCACAGGTTCAGGGGGGATTTACCGATAGCCATTTTTTCCGAGACCTTGGCATTGTTAGCTATGGCTACAGTGCAACAGCAACACCCTCAGAGGATGCTGGAGGTGTTCATGGGAACAATGAACGTGTAACAGAAGAGAATGTACGTCGTGGCGTGACTATGACCGTCAAGATTCTAGAACGATTCGCTGCCACGCGACCAATTTCAGAGGAAGAGTGACGATGGCGAAAATTGACGTCTGGTCAACAGAATCTCGTGAGATCATGGAGGGGTATCATGGGCGCTTCATTCATAGCGAACGCACCACCCACGTTTATTGGGAGATTGATCCAGGAAAGCCACTTCCGGAGCATGATCACCCCCATGAGCAGATCGTGAATATGCTCATGGGCACTTTCGAATTAATAGTGGATGGGACATCCCACATGCTTGAAGCGGGAGACGTTTTCGTGGTTCCTCCGGATGTGCCACACACTGGTGTAGCCCATAGTCCTTGCAGGATTCTCGATGTCTTTGCCCCGGTTCGGGAGGATTACCTATGAAAGCGTTTAGTACGTTCACTAGCCTGATAGCAGTGGCACTACTTGCAAGTGCTACTGCTTTGATGGGCCAGGTTGACACTCAATCCACTGATGATGCGATTGCTCCCTGGCCGCCTGTCGCGACGTTCTCAATCCTTGGGTATGACCCAGATACTGGGGAAGTAGGTGGGGCTGTGCAGTCGCGGGTTTTTGCGGTGGGAAATGGAGTGCTTTGGGCTGAGGCGAATGTAGGTGTGGTAACGACTCAGGCGATTGTGGACGTTAGTTACGGACCGCAAGGCTTAGAGTTGCTAAGGCAGGGGTTAAGTCCACAGGAGATCGTTGGGCGACTCCTCTCCGATGACCCAGATCCGCGTCCCGAAGATTGGACAAAGCTCGGACGGCAATTCTCGGTGATGGACTCCCGAGGTAACGTGGCAACCCACACCGGGCCACGCGCCTCCGACTGGGCAGGGCACCGGGTCGGTACTCATGTATCAGCACAAGGAAACATATTAGCTGGACCAGATGTGGTTGATATGATGGTAGAGGCCTTTGAGGGGACAGATGGACATCTATCATTTCGCCTTCAGGCCGCTCTTGAAGCGGGGCAAGCTGCTGGTGGTGATAGCCGGGGTATGCAGTCGGCAGCGATGATCATCGTCAAAGAAGACGGTGGCGTTTGGCTCAACAACGATGTCGTGCTGAGACTCCAGGTAGATGACTCTGATAATCCGATTGCAGAGCTTCGGCGGCTTGTTGAACTGGCTGCCCGCCAGCGGGACCGGATCAGGAGCCGCTAGCTCTTCGAGCTAACCCTCTGGTAGCCCTGAGGTTGCTTGTATGCTTCTAGTTAGAGGCTTCTAGGAGTTCGTAATCTACGAGGCTTACTACAAGAACACTGCCCGGCTCAGCAGTGTTCTTCGTATGCAGCGCGCAAATCATTCGCAATGTCTTCTGGATTCCGACCCTCGATTAGGTGACGCTCCATGAAATAAACGAGGTCCCCATCCTTGAAGAGCGCGACTGAGGGGGATGATGGCGGAAAGCCGACAATGTACTCACGCGTTCGCTCCGTAGCTTCCATGTCCTGGCCGGCGAAGACTGTAGTAAGTACTTCAGGCTTCTTCTCCCCCTGTAGCGACATGTATACCGCGGGACGCATCATCGCTGCGGCACAGCCACAGACCGAATTCACCGCTACAAGAGTGGTTCCCTTGTCTGCGCTGAGCACGGTGTCGACCTCTTCAGGCGTCTTCATCTCACTGAAGCCGACTCGTACGAGGTCCTGACGCATGGGTGCTATCATCATCTCCGGGTACGGCATGGTTTAGCTCCTGGTGGCGTATCTGAAGCCAAACTTACCCACGACGGGGCTTGGATTCCACCGGTGGGCTTGAGCAACACCGTTGCAGCAGCACGGTTGGGCGGCCACCTTTTTGTTATGCCAGCCGTGACCCAGATCGTGCGACTCAACGTCAACGGTGACCTGCGAGAGATTGGAGTGCCAATGCACTTTACTCTTCTGGAAGCCTTGAGGTACGAACTTGGCCTCACCGGCTCCAAGCAGGGGTGCGATAAAGGTGACTGTGGTGCGTGCACGGTCATCCTAGATGGCCGACCCACATTATCCTGCATTACTCCGGTCTGTGAGGCTGAGGGACATAGCATCAGAACGGTTGAGGGTTTGGCCGATACGGACGGCCCCCATCCGTTACAGGATGCATTTGACTTACATGGGGCGGCCCAGTGTGGGTTCTGCACTCCTGGGATCCTATGTTCTGCAGCAGCCCTCCTTGAACAGACAACTTCTCCTTCTAGAAGAGAGATCAAGGAGGCTTTAGCCGGAAATCTTTGCCGATGCACAGGCTACTCCAAGATCTATGATGCTGTGATGAGCGCAGCTCAAAGACTGGAAGTCGAAGCTCATCTAGATGGGTCATCCAAATGATCCGTAGACGACGTAACGCTAAGTCGGACTTAGCGTTAATCGGTACACCGATGCGGAAAATAGAGGGACTTGATAAGTCTACCGGTCGGGCAATTTATACAGATGATATAGTGCTTCCGGGGATGCTTCACGGAAAAATCCTTAGATCGCCCTATCCTCACGCTCGGATTGTGTCGATTGATGTGTCAGCCGCCGAAAAACTAGAGGGTGTGCACGCCGTCATTACGGGTGCAGACATTCCGACGAAATACGGCATTATCCCTTGGACAGCCGATGAGTACCCTCTATGTACTGACCGTGTCCGATATATAGGCGATGCGGTAGCTGCAGTAGCTGCCGTGGACGAAGACCGAGCAATTCGCGCCATAGAGTTGATTCGGGTCGAGTATGAGGAACTCCCAGCGTTTCTTGACCCCTACGAATCACTGGCAGCTGATGGGTCAACACCATATGTACACGAACCCAAGAAAGAGGGTGGCAACGGCAATGTAACGAAGCAGGTGCAGCTGGAGTTCGGTGAAGTTGATGAACTCATGGCTGGGTCGGATGTCATTGTAGAAGGCCAATACTTTTTTGAGGGAAGCACCCACACACCAATTGAGCCGCACTGCGCCATCGGGCTATGGGACGGAGTGGGTAAACTGACGGTTTGGTCAGCTACTCAGGTGCCACACTATTTGCACCGAGAACTGGCCCGAGTGTTAGAGTTAGACCCAGCGCGCGTGAGGGTGCTCCAGCCACTAGTTGGTGGAGCTTTCGGTGGAAAGAGTGAGCCATTCGACTTGGAATTCTGCGTGGCCAAGCTATCAATGCTGGCGGCTCGCCCAGTGAAGATCCTCTATACTCGTGAGGAAGTGTTTTACGCTCACCGTGGTCGGCATCCCTTCCACATGAAGTACCAAATGGGTAGTACCAAGGAAGGGATGCTCACTTCAGTTGACGCGGAAATTCTACTTGATGGTGGTGCCTACGCCTCATTCGGTCTTGTGACTACGTACTACGCTGGACAATTACTTTGTGCGCCTTATTCGATGCCAGCATATCGTTTTGATTCAACTCGATTGTATACAAATAAGCCGGCGTGTGGCCCGAAGCGTGGACATGGCTCGGTACAGCCGCGCTTTGCGTTCGAAATCCAGATTGACAAACTCTCAGAGAAAGTAGGCTTGGACCCGTTTGAGTTCAGACGCCGGAACTTTATAGGCTCAAACACACGCACGGTGAATGAATTGCGGATCACGTCGAACGGGTTCTTGGAGTGCCTTGAGTCAGTCGAGCGTGCGAGTCGTTGGCGTCGAAAGTTTCGCCGACTCCCGTTTGGCCGAGGGGTAGGCGTGGCTGGGTCCACATATATCTCTGGAACGAACTACCCAATCTATCCTAACGACATGCCACAGTCTGGTGTGCAGATGCAGGTTGATCGCTCTGGACGAGTATCTGTTTTTAGCGGTGCGAGTGAGATTGGGCAGGGGTGTGATTCGATGGTTGCCTACATCGCTGCTGAGGAGCTTGGTGTGCCCCTCGAATACGTGAGGGTTCTTCGCGGGGATACCGATTTCACGCCAGTGGATTTAGGAGCGTATTCTAGCCGAGTAACGTTTATGCTAGGCAACGCGGCGATTGATGCCGCAAGCAAGTTGCGGGAGATGGTCCAGAAGGCGGTTGCCGGGGAGTGGGAGGTAGAGGCTAGCGAGGTCCTTCTGGCTGGAGGGATGGCGATGTGGGCACCCGATACCGAACGGCAGATGTCGATCCGGGAAGCCTTCAACCTCGCAGAGTCGAGATTCGGGACACTAGGTGCTACAGGATGGTACAACACGCCAAAAGATATTCATGGCGAATATAGAGGAGGTACGATCGGTGCCTCGCCTGCTTATTCGTTCACGGCGCATGTGGCCGAAGTCGAGGTTGATGTTGAGACAGGAGTAGTTGAGGTCGAAAAGATTTGGATTGCACATGACTGTGGTCGGGCACTCAACCCGGTTTTGGTAGAAGGTCAAATGGAAGGCTCTGCCTACATGGGCTTTGGTGAGGCGCTCATGGAGGAGCAGATCTTTAAGAGTTCTGAACAGGGACGAGCCGGGCTACATAATGCTCCATCGCTTCTCGACTACCGCATCCCCACTAGTCTCGACACGCCAGAATTAGAGTCATTGATTGTGGAATCAATCGATCCAGAGGGGCCATATGGAGCCAAGGAGGCGGGAGAGGGCCCGCTTCACCCCTCGATTCCTGCCATAGCAAATGCGATTTATGATGCAATCGGAGTCCGTGTGGACAGACTGCCTTTTTCCCCGCCAAACATGTGGCGAGCAATTGAAGGAGCGCGAGAAGCTGGTACCCTGGGTAAGCCCCTAAATCCGGATGGTCTCCAGGTAGCTTCTGGGGCGCCACGCGCTGGAACAATCTCGTCAGAATCATGAGACTGCATCCTCTTGTACCGGGATCGCTAGCGATCGTGGTTGTGATATCGACAGCTCTGTTTCTGTTTCGTTCCCCGCCAACCAGTCATATCGACCTAGTAGTTACAGATGCGGACGAGGCAGGGAACAGACAATACCGTGATTCTTGGAATGAAGAAGATTGGTCGATCTTTGAAGCCAAGGTTTCATGGGCTCTGGGACAAGGTTTGGACACCCTTTCAGTTGGTGCCGTAATGGCCAAGATAGGGCGTTCATTTGTCGGGACAGCCTATGTACCCGGCACGCTCGAGGTAGAGGGACCAGAGAGCGTCGTGATCAATTTCCGGGGTCTTGATTGTGTAACCTTTGTCGAGAACGTTTTTGCGATGTCGCGCTTCGTGCGCACGGCAGAGGCAAGAAGACTCCTTGGAGACCGAAAGTCCGCCGAGGACTTCTACGAGTCTATTCTAAGTGAGCATCGATATAGGAATGGCCAAGTCAGGGGTTACACGAGTCGCCTGCATTACTTCAGTGATTGGGTTGGGGACAATCACCAAAGAGGTCTCGTACGCGATATTAGTGCAGAGCTTCGTGGTATCGTTGATTCCGAGGCAATTGACTTCATGTCTACTCATACTGACGCGTATGCTCAGTTAGTAGACATGTCGAATGTCTCGTTGATCAAAGAGACGGAAGAGCGCTTAAGTGCCGTGGGCCGAGTTTATGTTCCAGAAGACCGAATCAATGAAGTAGTCCAGGAAATCCATGACGGGGACATTATTGCGGCAACCAGCACTCTGGCTGGGCTGGACGTTGCCCATACCGGTCTAGCGCTTTGGATCGATGAAACCCTGCATCTTCTTCATGCACCACTCGTGGGAGAAGCGGTACAGATCAGCGAGACTTCACTTGCAGAGCGTATAAATAAGATAGAGGGACAGGACGGTATCATTATTGCTCGTCCTCAGGATGAGTCAGGCCGAGAAGCTACGTCCGCAAGGGAAGGGTGATGTGCTGAGACTACCTCCTTTCGTCTACCACAGGCCTGCATCAGTGGCTGAGGCTACAGGACTCATGGACCAATATGCAGAAGAAGCAATGTATGTTGCCGGTGGGACAGACCTCATCCCAAATATGAAACATAGGCTCTTTGAACCAACTCACCTTATTGCATTAAAGGGCGTGAGTGAACTGAGTGGAATCCGTGAGGAGAACGGCTATCT
>CAWVZF010000095.1:0-7306 GCA_963934665.1 uncultured bacterium
GTTGAGAGTGCTCTCCGATTTGAGCTCGGTTTCACGACCCCTAGATATCCGGAAGAAGAGGCTAGAAATGGTGTCCCTATTCCAGAGAGTGCAGACCCGATGCCTGATCCAGAGATCGATGCAGAGACACTGGGTCTATTAACCGACTATGTCCGCTTTCTAGGAGCGCCCGCTCCAGAGTTCTTGGCTCGTGGGCCAGCAGCTGACAGTGTATCCCGAGGTGAAGCGCTGTTTGATCAGGTCGGATGTACTCAGTGCCATCGCCCTGAACTCCGTACCGGGAACGCAGAAGAACCAGCGCTCAGAGACCAGGTCGTTCGACTCTACTCTGATCTCTTGCTGCACGATTTTGGTAATGGGGCAGGGGACGTTTGTGGTTCCGATGCTCTGCCAGGAGAGTTCCGTACTCCTCCCCTCTGGGGTCTCAGATACCGTGAGCACTTCCTTCATGACGGGAGTGTGACAGATCTTGCTGAGGTTATCGATCGACATTCAGGTGAAGCGATACAAGCCCGAGTCCGGTTCCAAGGGCTCACTCCTCAAGCGCAGATAATGCTGCTGCGTTTTCTCAGGTCGCTCTGAAGCTTTGGTGACATATGATTCAACTCACTAACGTCAGGAAGTATTTCGGCGAAAAGAGAGCACTCGGACCTGTCTCATTCGAGATATCGTCGGGTGGTGCAGTGGGCTTCTTGGGTCTCAACGGTGCAGGTAAGACCACACTCCTCAGGATACTTGCTACTGATCTGCGCCCGTCTATGGGTGAAGTCGAAATCGGAGGTGTTAGTGTTGCAGCTAATCCTCACGAAGTCCGAAAAAGGATAGGCTATCTTCCGGAAACTCCGCCTCTCTATAGAGACATGGCTGTTGGGGAGTACCTGAAATTCGTCGGGCAGATCAAGGGACTGGGTCCGGATAGCGTGGACAAACGTGTGCACGAGGTTGAGGAATACACACAATTGACTGCTGTGCATGATGAGTTCACTCAAAACCTTTCCCATGGATATCGCCAACGTGTTGGCATCGCCCAGGCGATCATACATAAACCTGAGCTCTTGATTTTGGATGAGCCAACCAAAGGGCTGGATCCAGTCCAGGTGCTGGAGTTGCGTGGGCTCATCATGAGACTCAAGGAAGAACATACGATCTTGGTATCCAGCCATGTGCTCACTGAAATAAGCCAGACGTGTGATCGGGTATTCGTATTGAATCAAGGTGAGCTTATCGCTTCGGGCTCTGAGGATGAGATCTCTGCTGACTTGTCGGGCACCTACCAGATCATGCTTGATGCACGTATGGCATCCGATAGCCGGGCTGAGGACCTAATCCACATCGTCCGAGGGCTACCCGATATCACCAGCGTAGAAATAGTTCATCAGGATGACCGATTGTTGACTCTCTCAGTGCAAAGTCCGACTGACTGCCGAGGAAACCTCAGCAGGAGTCTTGTGAAATCCGGACATGATGTGGTTCGTTTAGAGCTAGGGTCTAACGAGCTGGAGAGCCTGTTTGTAGAGCTGCTCGGAAAAAAGGTCAACTGAGATGAACGGTCTACGTGTTATTTTCCAACGCGAAATCAATGCGTACCTCAGGTCCTCCGTGGGCTATATCGTGGCCGCCACTGTACTCATGCTCACTGGCCTATTGTTCTACACTCAAGCATTGGGCCCGGAGGCTGAGGCGCGAGTTTCAGGACAGGTACTCGCGATCTTCTTCTATACAGCTAGTGGCCTAACCGCGATCGCATCCCTGGTGCTCTCCGTCCGTCTCATCGCTGAGGAACGCCAACTAGGTACTCAAGTTCTGCTCAATACTTCGCCTGTCCGAGATTGGGAAATTGTACTTGGCAAATTCTTGGCTGCGCTTGTTTTCATCACTGGGATCACGCTCAGTACGCTTTACATGCCGCTGATGATCGTCGTAAACGGAAAGGTATCGATTGCTCAGATCCTAGTGGGGTATAGCGGCCTCATATTACTAGGGGCAGCTGTGCTTGCGATTGGTGTGTTCGCGACTTCGTTGACTCGAAGTCAGCTCGTTGCGACAGCGGTCGGAGCTGGAATCACTGCTGTCATGTTCTTGTTCTGGCCTCTTTCCACTGTTGTTGATCCGCCGATGTCTCGGGTGCTATCTGCGCTTGCTCTTCACGGACGGCATTTTTCGGGCTTCCAGCAAGGTCTTCTTCACACGCGTGACGTCTTCTACTACCTCGCGGTGACCTATTTCTTCCTGTTGTTGGCCACGAAAATTTTGGAGGCCAAACGATGGGAGTAACCACTCCGAGATTGATATGGCTTTTAGTTACCGGGCTCTGTTCTGTCTTTCTGGGCGAGCGGGTCTTCCACGATCTGTTCTTGGTTCGAGTACCGTTGGTACTTATTGGGTTAGGCTTGGTAATTGGAACAGCGATATGGTGTACAACGGCATTGACCCGGGTTGGTGAAACCGAAAGAACTACTCAGCGCTTCCTCGCCCTTCTGCATGTCCTTTGCGCGCTTTCCCTAATCGGGCTTTTGATTGGTACCGAGGACGCCGTGCGTTGGCTGAACTTGGACTTTGAAGACGGCAGAGCTGAGCTGCGGTTCCGAAGAGGGATGCTCTCCGTCTCGTCAATCGTTTTGGCAGTTTCATTATTGCCCTTACTTACTGCTCAGTGGGCCATTCGCTCGGGTGGTCGAAAAGCAACCGAGGCAAGTTATGCCGGGTCACTAAGGCTCACTGAGACAGCCATCAGTGCCCTGAGTGTGGCACTCGCCGGTGCCATGTTAATGCTCCTGGGCTACGTCACTGCCGCGCGGGACCTGGTTTTGGATGCCAGCTATTTCAAGACTTCCACACCTGGAGCAGCTGTTGAGGAAATCGTTCGGAACATGGAGGAGCCACTCCGAGTTCTTTTGTTTTTTCCGACAGTTGATCCAATTAAGGATGAGGCGCTGAGCTACTTTCGGGCTCTTGGTAATGCCACGGATAATTTGGAAATTTCTGAGATCGACAGGCTAGCTGAGCCACAGGTGGCAGAGGAGTACAATGTTCAGAGGGATGGAACCGTCATCTTGATTCAAGGTGATCGTTTCGGAAGGATAGGACTCTCTTCTGAACTTGCTGTCGCGCGCAGCACATTGCGTGTTTTTGACAGTGAAACTCATAGCGCGCTTCTCCAGCTGACGCGTCCGAAGATGGTTGCTTACATGACCGCAGGGCATGGAGAATTAAACAATCCTGATGTTGATAACGCGCTCGGGGGCGCTCTCGGTTCCGAGGTTCAGGATTCCCTTACTGCATTCAGGGACTTGCTGGGATTCCTGAATTATGAAGTGAGAGCCCTGACGCTACAGCGTGGCTTAGGGAATCGTGTGCCTGATGACGCGGCTATGGTGTTGGTGATCGGACCGCAACGCCCGTTCCTTGATGAGGAAGTACTCACACTCGCTGAATATCTGGAACGTGGAGGATCAGCTTTATTTGCTCTTGAGCCGAGCTCTGATTTCACACTGGCGGGACTACGTGACCAACTGGGTATTGAATATCAGTCAGCCATGCTCGTCGATGACCAGAATCATCTGAGGCAGCGAGGCGGGCTCTCGGATCGTCAGCTCATCGTGACAGACCGTTTCTCCTCACATGCGGCGGTAACCACTGCAAGTCGTGCAGGTGCAGGATCAGGGATACTCCTTATGGGTTCAGGACATCTCACTTCGATAGAGGAAATAGAAGGAGTCCGCAGAAGCTTCATCGTGCACTCGTTACCCTCTACGTTCGCTGATCTGAACGGCGACTTTCAATTCGATGAAACGACAGAGTCGAGGCGTAGCCACCAGCTTGCGGTCGCCATTGAGGGTGTGGCAGGGGAAGAGCCTGACAACCTTCGTGCGTTGGTTTTTTCTGATGCCGAAATGTTTACGGACGGAGTTCTCGGCAGCCTGGTATCGAATGTCACGATGGCAGCAGACGGGATTCGCTGGTTAGGCCGTGAGGAAGCATTTTCAGGTGAGATGATCTCGGAAGAGGACGTACCGATCATACACACACGGTCGGAAGACGTTGCTTGGTTCTATGCCTTGATCATTGGAATGCCCGCACTCGTTCTTCTGGTTGGACTGGTAACTTTGGGTTCACGCAGAAGACAGAGAATCAGGAGTCTGGCGACGTGATCGGTGCCAAGATTCATGGGGGCCTACTAGCCGTCGCTCTACTTCTGGCTCTCCAAACATGGAGTAGAGAAGCGCCTACCGAAATCGAACTTGAGAGAATCCTCATATGGGAGCAGGATACAAGCGCAGTACTCTCTGTCACCTATCGATCATCAGATATTGATCTAGCACTCAGCCGTCACACAGAGAACGGTCAGTCCTTTTGGGCTGGATCCGAGGTTAGCTACCAAGATGGAGCTGCCCCCCCAAACCCAGATGCGCTTCTTTTTCCGCTAGGACTACCAGGTGGAAAGCTGATTGAGGACTTAGCAGAATTCCGGGTCCTACGTGACTTAGGTGGTATTGGGAGAGATCGTGCAGATGAATTTGGACTCCATGAGCCTGAAGCGACTGTGTCCATTGAGTTCAGTGATGGTGTCGAGGACCTGTATCTCGGAAAAACACCCGTCGGATCCGAGGATCGCTACGCGTGGGATTCTCCTGAAGGCAGTCTCTACGTTATTCCTGCGGATGTAATCAGACCTTTAATGCTAGGATCTCCAGCCCTTCGTGAACGCCAGGTCCACTATTTTTTAGCATCTGACGTTCTCCGGGTCCGGATAGAGGTCGATGGCCGAGAGCGTGTAATGGTCCGTCAACCTTCAGAAATTGGGGATCCGGCAACCTGGTATCCACTAGGTTTGCCCGAGCAACCTGACCTAACATTTGCAAATTTCATGCAACGGATCGGTCAAGTCTCAATCGAAGGTTTCGGAAAGGAAGTACCGGTGGACTCCCTCGTCGAATTGATGCGCATCGAATATTTCGATGAAGACGATGAAGAGATCGGTTTTCTAGAACTCTATACTGAATCAGAGGAATCTGGTGAGGATTACTATCTCCTCAGCGAGCGAACAAAAATCCTTGCTAAAGCCGTCAAATCAATCGCGGAAATGATAGCGCTCGACTTGACAGATATCTTTTGAGTATTACCACCGGTTAGAAGAAAGCCCTTTTCTCTTCAGCATTTAGGTGGCATTTTGGTGACGGATCAATCGGTGGGGGGAATCTTCCTTTCCGCCGAACACCATTTCTTTGAGCTCTTACATTAGGAGCTGGGTATGCGTACTCGTTGGTTAAATCGATCAAGAGAGATAACTGGAGCAGTGGCTGTTATGGCTGCTTTTGCACTCGCTCTTGGACCATCACCGCTGAAAGCTCAGACGGGGACCTTAACAGGAACAATCACGGCCGTATCTACCGGCCAACCCGTTAATGGCGTACAGGTTACCGTAGAGGGTACTAACTTCGGATCACTGTCAAATACCGCAGGTCGTTTTGTGGTTATCGGTGTTCCCGCTGGTACTTATACGATCCAGGCGCTAAGCGTGGGTTACCGAACTGAGACAACAGAGACCACGATCACGTCGGGAGGTACCGCCACTGCTGACTTCAGCATGACGGTAGCAGCAGTGAATCTCGATGAAATCGTTGTGACAGGTACCGCAGGCGCCGTTGAGCGCCGGAAAATCGGTACTGCTGTAGCGTCGCTCGACGTGAGCAGCATCGCCGAAGCTCAGCCAATAGAGAGCTTTAGTCAGATTCTCGAAGGTCGTATCCCTGGCGTGCGCTCGGTCGGCACAGTCGGTGGAGTCGGAACTTCGAGAGTCTTGAAAGTTCGCGGTACAGACAGCTTCTCGCTTGGTCAGCGGCCGATGATTTACATCGACGGTGTTCGAGTCGATACCCAGGGTAGCGAATGGGTTTACGCGGCAGGTGGATCGACGACTTGCTGCGCATTCTCCGGTGGGGCAGGTGAGGACAGACTGTCCGACTTGAACCCAGAGGAGATCGATCGGGTTGAGGTACTCAAAGGACCAGCTGCTTCGACGCTATATGGCTCAGAAGCTTCAGGTGGTGTGATCCAGATCTTTACGAAGCGTGGCCGCAGCAACAGCCCGGCCAACTTCACATTGAGCAGCTCAGTTGGGTACAACAGGCACAGGGAGAACTTCCCGACGCATCTGCGCAGTGAGTTCAGTGGTCCAGATGGTACAGTAGCCTGGGATCCGAATGAAACGCTGATCGAGAACGGCCTAATCAATACTTATGACCTCACAGTAGATGGTGGTGGCGAGGAGGTCACATACTTCGTTTCTGGTGGATTCAGCTATGAAGAAGGATCGATCAAGCCGAATGATCAGAAGCGCGGAAACATGCGCGTGAACCTAAACTGGACGGCATCCGAGAACATGACGATCGGTGTGACGTCTGGTTATGTACGCAACCGCATTTGGTCGCTTCAGTCAGGTAATAACTGGCTTGGCATCTACACCAATGCGTTGTTAACCAACCCGCTGAACGCTACGAAAGATGAGCCTTATGGCGGTGGGTTGGACGTGACCGTGGAAGACGGCAAGGCCATCTCCACGTATTCAGATACAGACCGGTGGACTGGTTCGATCAACATTAACTGGACTCCGCTCCCGAATTTCGCACATAAGGCAACGGTCGGTTTGGACGCGCTCAACGACCAGAAGAGTCGCACACTGCCTTTCGGTCGGCACTACACATATATCGGGAAGAACGGTGAGCGGAACATCGGTTACCGCAACACCCGAGTATTCACGGGTGACTATCTAGCCACTCTGGATTACAACCTCGGCGATGTCCTGAGCTTTTTCGGTGACATCGGTGGTAGCCTGGCATTCGGTGGGCAGGGGTACTGGAACGTACAATCCTACTCAATGGCTACAGGAAAGGACTTTGCAGGTGAGGGTGTGACCACAGTTGGTGGCGCTGCCCGTAGCTATGGTGGTGAAAGCTTCAGTGAGGACATCAACCTTGGTGCGTTCGTCCAGAACCGCTTCGACCTCACGAACGATCTGTTCCTTACGGCTGCGGCGAGAATCGATGGTAATAGCGCCTTTGGTGTGAACTACGGCTTCCAGATATACCCGAAGGCTGATGTGGCGTACAACCTGCCTGTCAGCTCAATACCTGTGGTGAGCAGTGCGAAACTCCGTGCGGCCATAGGTATGGCCGGTAAGGCACCAGGAGCGTTCGCCAGCTTCCAGACATACTCACCGAACACGGTGCTCGAAGACTTGGCAGGTGTTAGGCCTTCGAATCCGGGTAACGACATGCTGGAGCCGGAGAACAAAGTCGAACAGGAG
>CAWVZF010000096.1:0-7028 GCA_963934665.1 uncultured bacterium
TAGCCACGTACAAGAAAAGACTAATGACCTGCAGGTATCCTTTGATCGGGCGATTCTGGGCTTCTTTGTAGGTTGTGGAGTAGATGTCGTTGAGGGCATCCAATAGCCCGCCAGCTGCCCTCGTCAGAGCTATCACCACCCATGCCAATGACAGGCGGCGTCCGAAGGTTGCCCCCATGAACAAAAAATTCTCCCAACTCGTCAACGTAACGGCGGCGGCGTCCGAAGCGCTGTCGCCGATGCTCAAGGCCCAGTCGATCCCAACGTAGACCACGAGTGCTGGAGCCACGCTGGCCAGTTGGTGGAAGACGCGTCGCTCAAAGAGGCGATCATCCCAAGTGGACCGTGTCCTGCTCATCAACTTGTGGACGAACCCTAGGAATACTCTGCGGGTCACTATGTTGGCCATCCAAGCCAAGACGATCAGAAAAAAGAGTCCACCCGCGGCCCGCGGCCAGTCGTTTGCAACAATATTGGAAAAGAAATCCTGCATGGTTCTTCCTTGTCAGCCTATGCCTGGTCGGGGTCGATTTTCATCATCATGGTCCAGATAGGGAACGAGATCTCGATTCCTTCATCAGAGAAATACCGATGCGACCGCTTGATGAACTCGTGCTCGACCGGACTCTGGCTTTTGAATTCACACACCATCAGCCGCACATCAAAATGATGCTTACCTCAGCAAAATAAAGATCAAAAATCAGGACGCAGTAGCCTCAGGTCTATTCTTCTTCTTCATACATCACCTGTAGACGTGCAACCACACTCGGGTCTGCCAAAGTCGTCGTATCTCCCACGGTCTGTCCCTCTGCGATATCCCGCAGTAGACGTCTCATTATTTTTCCTGAACGAGTCTTGGGGAGGTCAGCCGTAAAAATCACTATCTCAGGTTTGGCAATCGCTCCGATCTTGTACCCGACATGCTCGCGAACTTCAGCCAGCAACTCATCAGTCCCTGAGTTTCCCTCTTTAAGGGTCACAAATGCTGCGATCGACTGACCTTTGATCTCATGGCTCTTACCAACTACAGCAGCTTCCGCAACAGCCGGATGATCGACGAGTGCACTCTCAACCTCCATCGTACCAATTCGATGGCCGGCAACGTTTAGAACGTCATCCACTCGTCCAAGGATCCAAAAATAGCCGTCTTCATCTCTCTTGGCGCCATCTCCTGGGAAGTAAATCCCATCCCACTTAGACCAATATGTTTCTTGAAAGCGTTGGTCATCACCCCATATCGTGCGAAGCATAGACGGCCAAGGAGAAGTAATCGCGAGATACCCAGCACTTGTAACTTCTCCTGCTTCGTTCAAGATCGTTGCTTCAATTCCAGGAAAGGGAGAAGTCGCAGTTCCTGGTTTTGTTTCAGTGACCCCTGGCAGGGGCGTAATCATGATCGAGCCTGTCTCTGTCTGCCACCATGTGTCGACAATAGGGCATGAGCTTCCGCCGATCTTCTCATGATACCAAATCCATGCTTCCGGATTTATGGGTTCACCAACTGTCCCCAATAGCCGGAGCTTAGACAGGTCATACTTTGCCAGCCAATCATCCCCCCAGCGCATAAAAGCCCGAATCGCGGTTGGCGCTGTATAGAAAACGGTGACAGCATATTTCTCGCAAAGCTCCCAAAAGCGGCCTCGATCAGGCGTGTCTGGAGCCCCCTCATACATGAAGACCCTGGCCCCATTGGCGAGCGGCCCATATACGATGTAGCTGTGCCCAGTAATCCATCCCACATCTGCTGTGCACCAGTAGACGTCATCATCTTGTAAATCGAACACAACCTTGGTGGTAGCAGCCACCTGTGTCAGGTATCCTCCGGTGGTATGAACTACTCCCTTCGGTTTACCCGTCGTGCCCGACGTGTAAAGGATAAATAACACGTCTTCGGCATCCATTTCCTCGGCCGGACAATCAGCCGAGTTTTGATCCATAAGGTCATGGTACCAATGATCCCTGCCCTCCAGCATTTCTGCATCAATCTTTTCGCTTAACTCACCACCTCGCTGAACTACGACAACATTTTCTATAGTAGGTGAACTCAGGAGGGCTTCATCTGCATTGGATTTGAGAGGAACGATGCCACCCCTTCGCCAGCCACCGTCAGCCGTGATAAGCACTTTGGCTTGAGCATCATTATTACGGTCAGCCAGTGATTCAGGGCTAAAGCCCCCGAATACCACGGAATGGATCGCTCCGATCCTGACGCAGGCAAGCATGGCAATCGCTGCCTCCGGGATCATAGGTAAATAAATGGTGACACGATCCCCACGAGTGACACCCAGATTTTTCAGCGCATTTGAAAAACGGCAGACCGCATCATGTAACTGAGCATATGTGTAGGTTCTCGTATCCCCTGGTTCTCCCTCCCAAATAAGCGCGGCTTGATCAGAACGAGAGCCGTTTAGATGACGGTCTAAACAGTTGTAGGCAACGTTAAGCTTCCCGCCTAAAAACCATTTCGCATGAGGAGGTTTCCACTCTAAGACAGAGTCCCAACGTCTGAACCAGTCTAATTGCTCTGCCCACTCCACCCAGTAAGATTCACGGTCTGTCCTTGCTCGTTCATAGATCTCCAAATCACTGACCACGGCACGAGTCTGAAAATCCTCACTTGGAGAAAAGCGGCGGTTTTCAGTTAGAAGGGCATCAAGCGTGCCGGCGTCTTTACTCATTAGACATCCTTCTTGTGCGGCATGTGGGAGAACTCCAGAGCTGTACTGGACCAGAGCTGTACTGGAAAAGAATCTGCCTAGACGGCTCGCTTCAGCAACCCTTATTACTCATAGGGGCTAAACACCCCTTAAACTTCACACTTGTGAAACTGATCAAATCATGGATCACGCAGTTGACATCATTTCGCTAGGACCGATAAAGTATTCCTATGATTCGTGAGAATACCGACCTTCAACTGCGCCGTGCCCTGCAGTCCAGTGGGCAGCGATTTACCGAACAGCGGGCAGCTGTATACAGCTACCTCGCTAGCACGGATGTTCATCCGACAGCAGATGAAGTCTTCTTAGCCGTACGCTCTGACCTGGATGGAATTTCTCTCGCGACAGTCTATAAGAGTCTCGAAACTCTTGTCGGATGCGGACTTGCGGTCAAACTCAGCTACAGTGATGGCTCGGCTCGTTATGATGGACGGATGGACCCTCATTATCATTCCCGCTGCCTAGCGTGCGGGTGTGTCACGGATATCCCCGGAGAGGTTGCCGGGTCGGAAATCCAATCACTTAGTGGCAGGGCTACAGACTTTCAGGTGATCGGGTACAGCTTGGAGCTGACCGGATATTGTACGACCTGTGTCCCCGAAGGCGGACCCGGCCCTATCCGCGCCTGATCCACAAACTGCTATGAGCCCCCCGGTCACGGCGTGAAATCGTCTGCGCTGAGATTCCTCCTGGGGTTGTCGGCCTCACTTGTAGTGTTAGAAAGTCAGCCAGTCAAAGCGCAAGGAATCACCGAGTTGCAGGCAGACCTTTCGCAGATGCTGGATGCTTATAGCTGGAGGGATGCTAAATGGGGGGTGCTGGTCGTCTCGCTTGACCAGAATGACACGCTCTTTTCAGAGTCACCGGATTCTGCTCTTAGTCCAGCATCAAACCTAAAACTACTCACCACGGCCGCCGCTCTACGGACTCTCGGACCGGACTTCCGCTTCCAAACATATTTACTCTCTGATTCCAACATCACTAATGGCATCCTTGAAGGTGATCTTGTGCTATACGGCACTGGTGACCCGGGAATCTCTGATCTCTTTTTTCAAGAAAGAGAGGATGTACTTGAACTGCTTGCGGATCAGCTTGAAGAAGCCGGTGTCAGGACGGTAACGGGTGACTTAGTGGCTGATGCTTCACACCTAGCGGGGCCCCTTCGCCCTTACTCATGGGACCCCAAGGACCTTAATGATCATTTCGCAGCGCCTATTTCAGCACTCTCGTTTAACGAAAATGTAGTGTCCTTCCGTGTGGCTTCTTCAGACCGCACAGGGTCTAGACCGGAGGTGCATACCATACCGGAGAATGCGGGCCTGGATGTGCGTAACCTAGCCATCACGTCCCCCAGAGGAACTAGACCTCATTTGGCAATTTTGCGCGAATACCCTTTGGACCCGATTCGGATCGAAGGAGGCATCGCACTCGGAGCCAGGGATGCTTGGCGCCAAATGACTGTTTCATCTCCCCCTCACTTCACCGCTTCTGTGTTCCGTAAAGTACTATTAGAACGCGGGATTCGTATTCTAGGTGATATCCGAGTAGTGGAGTCACCACAGAAATCTGTACTAACCGGAATCACCTCTCCAACTCATCATGAACGATCCCGAGTTCACATAATCGCGAAACACACTTCGCCTCCGCTCAGCGAATACATCTCTGTGATAAACAAGAGGAGTAACAACCTCTTCGCTGAGCTCGTATTCCGGACTATGGGCCGCACGCATGAAGGGTTGGGGAGCCCCGAAGCTAGTGCTCGAGCCGTCTCAGCAGCATTGACTGAAATCGGTGTACCAATGGAAGGGGTGATTCAACTTGACGGCTCTGGTCTTGCAGCTGGGAGCCGGACAAGTGCTGGTACTTTCGTCAACCTTCTACAACGCATGGCAGAAACGGAAACGTGGGATCATTACTGGGCTTCTCTGCCACAGGCTGGCACTCGCCGTGAGCTTAGAAGGATGTACCAAACTGCTGCGGCTGGTAACCTGCGTGCCAAAACCGGGACCATCGAAGGTGTCTCAGCACTGAGTGGTATCGTCCGTTCACGTGACCACGAAAGGCTAGCATTCTCAATCCTGTTGAATGGAACACCGTCTACTACCCGAGCGAAGCGTGTAGAGAACCTCGTGGGAGCACGATTGGCCGAATTCGTGCGCAGTCCCGAACGGAAGCCTAATGCCATAGTCGAAGAAATCGACGAGAGCGTAGTAGCATCGGGTCAGAGTTCCCAACGTTATCAGGTTGTTTCGGGTGACAATCTCTCTGCAATCGCCTATCGCCACGGCCTTACCCTAACTGAGATGCTACAAGCCAACCCAAGAATCGAGCCGAACCGGATTCTAGCAGGACAGTGGCTGACGATTCCACAGCGAGGTGGTGGCAGCTAATTAGCTATGCTGCGACAGCACATGTCACCTTAAGGTCAGGTGCTAGCAGATTCTTTAGACAGCACTCCGACCAGTAGTGGACCGAAGGCGTCTCCGAAGTTCGACATCTGACATGGTTTGGAGCGTCCTGTAAGCAGTCTGCTCAGTATTCCAGCGGATATCCTCCAAAGCGACGCTTTGGCCCGAATCATTCTCGAGTACCATGACATATCGACCCTTGTAGTCGGGTCCATCTTCCCTACTCACGCTAGCTGTCCACTGGTTCCCGTGGTGATCTGTAAACTGTCTCATCATGTCTATTGAATTGGTCTCGGTACCCCGGAAAAAGATCGTAAATGTGGACACTGGAGTTCTTACAAGTACTTTTCGGCGCCACAACCCAAACTAGTGGCTTCGGTTCACCTCCCACAACGGCCCAGATTGGGACCAAGGTATCTAGATGGAGATCCCTAGAAGGGATATCACGACTGACTTGGGACTTCTTTTGATCGTTTTGATCTGGGGGGTCAACTTTTCAGTCCTCAAAGTCCTTTTGCGTGAACTCGATCCCCTAGCCCTTAACGCACTCCGCTTTCCTATGGCGGCAATTGCTCTATGGATCTTAGTCCGCCGGCTCGATGGTTCGTTAAAGCCTGACCCAGAAGATTTACGTCGTATCATCACGCTTGGGTTTTTGGGTAATGTTGCTTACCAACTCTGCTTCATCTTCGGGGTCGACTCGACTTTTGCCGGAAATGCAAGCTTACTACTAGCGACGACTCCGGTTTGGACACTCTTTCTCTCAAGTGTGGCCGGACATGAACGTCCCGGGGGTTGGGTCATCATAGGTGTAGCGGGAACCTTGATAGGAATCTTCATGGTAATCACGGGTAGCCGCGATGCCGTGACTCTTGCTAGCCCAACTACGCGTGGAGATTTACTCATCTTGATCGCCTCGGTGCTGTGGGCGATGTACACGGTTGGGGGTCGGAAACCGGTCACCCGCTATGGGGCGCTTCGCGTGACTGCGTGGACTTTGTGGGTTGCCACCCCAATTATTTTCTTGATGGGCCTGCCAGGCTTAATGAGGACTGACTTAAGGGCGATAACCCCAGAGGCGTGGATAGGTATTACGTACGCTGGCTTACTAGGGATTGGGCTCGCCTACCTGCTTTGGTACAGAGCGGTTGAACGCATTGGCAACAACAGAACAGCAGTGTACTCAAACTTGGTACCTGTAGCCGCACTCATTACTGCTTGGATCTGGCTCGGAGAGGTCCCCACCAACCTGCAGCTAATAGGAGCAGCTGTGATCTTGGCGGGCCTGACGTTAGCTAGGCTAGCCCACTCCCCTGAGAACGAATTTCAGAACAACGAAGCCTAACCACCTACAGGCACTCTATGCTAAGTTGGTCCTCAAAGCTGAAACGATCGCAGTCCGGCGGTGTTACAAGAGCGTTCAAGCATTTTAGTAAGTTGTTAATCAATTCAACTGCAGGAGAGGAGAAAAGCCCCTCCATGCGCATATTTCTCCGTGCGCTCGTCTTGGCTTGTCTAGTATTTCCTCTGCTCATCAAGGGCGAGGGGACAGCGCAGACAGTACCCTCCGTGTACCGATTCTTAGAGCGCGCACAGGAAGCAGGCCCGTTCGCTGGCCAGGTAACATTCTCAACGGGACGTTTCGGGTACGGACCCAAAGGCGGCATCCTCCTTGGAGGTCGCTATGGTGTGCACGTCAGTGGCCCAGTATCACTGGAAGGAGTTCTCGGAGTCATTCAAGGTGAACGCGACATTGTAAGTCCGGGCCGAGACGAGGGAGATCGGGTGATAGGTTCTGCAGACGTCATGATGGCGAAAGCTGATGCTGCCCTCCGCTTCAGCTTAACTGGCCACCGTGCCTGGCACGGCCTGAGTCCTTCACTAATCTTGGGTGGTGGGATCA
>CAWVZF010000097.1:0-6607 GCA_963934665.1 uncultured bacterium
GAAACCAAGGAAGCCATCCTCTGAATCGAGACCCTCTACGAGTGTGAAGAATTCGGTAGCAGTATGTCCAGCAATACTTACCAATACTCGTGGCCTACAGACATTGTCACGAATCCAAGGCAGTTTTTCCCGCTTGGTCCGCTCAAGCCCGGGGTTAGCCAATCCGATGGAGTTGAGCATTCCGCCTTGGAATTCAGCCACTCTCGGCGGGGCATTTCCAACTCGAGGCTCAAGCGTAACTGACTTGGTGACAAAGCCACCGAGTGCTTCGATATCTAGGACTTCGGCCAATTCTAGACCAAATCCGCAAGTACCAGCCGCTAGAAAAAAAGGGTTCTGGAAGCGAACACCCAAAGCCTCGGTTTCCAGCCTCATCACTTTCAGTTCTCGCCGGTTCCCGGAGGATAACGATCAAAGAAATTCATGACTGCACGTGCCACGGCTCGAGCAGCCTCATCTTGGAACTGATCTTGTCCTAACAGTGGCCCTTCATCCTCATTGGATAGAAACCCAATCTCCACTAAAACCGATGGCATGAGCGCATTCGTAAGAACCGCTAATGGGCCTTGTTTGATGCCACGATTAGGGCCGGGATGAAACTTCCCTATCTCCTCTTGCACGATTCTAGACAGTTCTACAGACCAAGGCTGGTGGCCAGAGTTACTAAGATCTCTGAGAAGGAAGGCAAATTCTGGGTCAGAGTCCGGATCAATATTTTGCCCTTGGACTTGCAACGGGGCATTCTCGATTGCTACAACACGTCGCTCGTGCTCGGTTCGCGCCACGTTAAGAGAGTATGTCTCAAACCCACGGACTGAGCGCCTTTCCGGCACAGAGTTGGCATGTACTGATATGAAAACTCCAGGGTTTTCTCCCTTCCATTGAGTCGCCAGTTCCCCTCTCTCCCAAAGTGGGACGAAGCTGTCCTCACTGCGTGTGAGGTAGACATCAACTCCATCCTCACGGCTGAGGAGATCTGCCATGATCTTGGCAACCGCGAGTGCGACATCTTTTTCCCGCAATCCTTGAGGTCCCAAGGCACCAGGATCTCCACCCCCGTGTCCAGGATCGATAATGACGATTCGCCTCTCCTCTTTAAACGTATCGGAGATCGGCTCTGGGCTTGATGGTTCTCTATTTGACAAATCCAGATTCGGGTTAGCGGTAGGATCAGGAAGTGAGCGTGTATCTGAGCTTAACACTCCTTCCCCAAGCTTCATTTGGGAGAGCTCATCGCCTTTCCATTCGGAAGGATCTGCAGCCTGAACCGTGAAATCGACTTCATTGAAAGCGTAAAGTGTCGGCAAACGCTTGGGAAAAAAATCAGTTAGGAGCTGGAGGGGGATATATGTCTCTCCCTCAATTCGGTAGGGGAAGTCTACGAACTGAAGAATCTGGTCATTCCATCTGAAAAACGGAGTTCTATGGCCTACCCTGACTTCAATCTGTTCTGGCCCCAAAAGCGTCACCAACTCACCAACTTCTGTCGTCGCCCAACCGAGCCCTTCGAATAGTGTCAAAGGAACAGTCGCGAAGCCGTATCCGAAATCCAATCCAACAATCTGGACGCCTCCGTCAACAGACTCTATCTGCAGTTCGTTCGTCACTTGAGACGAGATCGGCAAAGCTGTCCACATCAGACAGGCCGCAAAGATCACCAAAGCAAGATGACGCTTCGCGGTCATCGGGTCTCCATGACGCGCTTCACTTCTATAACTGCATCCTTATCCTGTTGCCTCCGCTTCAGCTGTTCACGTTTGTCATGAAGCTTCCGCCCACGTGCGAGTCCTAGGCTGACCTTAGCATAGCCTCGCACGAAATAGATCTCGAGAGGAACCAAGGTCAGTCCTTTCTCTCCAACCTTTGAGCTAATCCGTCGAATCTCATGCTTGTTAAGTAATAACCTACGGGGGCGTAGTGGATCTACATTAAAACGGTTTGCTTGCTCGTATGGACTAATATGGAGGCTGTAAAGCCAAATCTCTCCACTCTCTACTCTGCCGTGTGCATCGTGGAAGGACACATGCCCTGAGCGAATGGATTTCACTTCAGGGCCCTTAAGTTCGATTCCTGCCTCAAAGGTCTCAAGAACCTCAAACTCGTGCCTCGCCTTACGGTTACGAGCCGCGATTTTTTGCCCGCCGTCTCCACTACCAGTGCCTCGGGCAGACATCAGGAGAGTGCGCTTAAAGGTAAAACCATAGCGAGCATCATTTCAGCCTCAGTAATACAGTATCTCACGTTTTGAAGCCCATGTCATCGGCTAGACTTACCCTGCGTACAGTGGTGTAAACCTGGGCTACTTCTCCACCCAAGACAAACACGATTGAGCCATAGTAAATCCAAAAGAAAAGAACTACTCCTGTCGTCAAATTGCCTAACATAGACCCGTAGTGGGCTAGGTCGGTGGCGTACCAGGAGAAGGCCCACTTCATTGCCTCATGAAGCAGGGATGAGAACGTCGCAGCAACACATGCTGTCTTCCATGCAATGCGGCGGGCTGGGAGATACCTATATGCAGCCAGAAATAGCGCCCAGAGCGAACCTAGAGCTAGTAGGTAACCGAAAGTCCGTTCTACAAGAGATAGTGTCCGACCTTCCAACCCAATAATCCCAACACCAACCGCTTCAAACAGAACCGTAACGGTCAGGTTGAGTGCAATTAGAATTATTCCAACGATCACAGCTTGCACATCAACAAGCTTACCTCGTAATGCTCCACGGTATTGGCTGATATCAAAGATTTTCCGCAGCGCCACTCGCAGGGTAGCGACTAATCGCGTACTCAGCCACACAAACGACACGACCCCAAAAAGTGTAAAGCTTGAGCGTCTCTCGACTAATTCTGAAACGGGAATTCTAAGCACTTCAGCGAAGTCGAGAGTCGCCGTCTGCGGAAAATTCTCAGCGATCAGAGAGATTACAGCATCAGTAGGATCTCCGAACCGTGCATTAAGGATGTACCCGCTTAGGCCAATTCCCAGAACAATGAGAGGGACAAGTGAAACCAGCACGTTAAAGGCGATTGCGCCAGCCATAAAAAAGACGTTGTCTTCGATCAGTTTTTCCCGAAACTGACGGGAAAAACTGAGGGCCGTATGCCACAGTTGGCGATGACAAGTTCCGGAACGCTCAGCTAACATTCCAGGACCAGCTGAGTCCATATCTGACTCGACTAGTCCATCACCTCTAGAACATCTTCAGCGTCCGTCCCAGCAGGAACTGGCTGACGAGCCGCATCAATACCTGCCCGGTAAGCGGCCTTGGTTGTCTCCAATTTCTTCTCTAGTTCGTCCCGCGCCTCACGTGCTGCCTGAACACCAGCATCCACAGCATTTTTCACAGATTCAATGTGTTCCTTCGCACCATCCCGAGCCACACCTAATCGATCTTCGACGTCACGCATGCGATCTTCAGCTGCTTCTCGAAGTCTACGAGCGTGTTCCTTGAGATCTTCTTGGGTCTCCGCACCAGATTTGGGTGCGAAGAGTAGGCCTAAGCTCACTCCCACCAAAGCCCCAAGCACAAACGCACCTAACCCACCCCCACTCTCTCGCTCAATTACGATGTAGGGAAGTTCTTTATGATCACTCATATCAGCCTCCAAACGGACAGCGGCCCATCCGCGCCTGGGCCGGGGCTTAGTGCTAATCTAGTCGCCGCAGCGCAGCCTATCTACAGGTCGGACCTTAGTTTCCAATACTCCCTCAGAATCCAGCCTCAGCCAATTACGGACACAGACCTAAATCAACCACTCTAGATCAGATTCCTCTACGTCTGGTTCCCCGCTTCCTTTTTGGTTCATCAGGTCATATGTAAGGCGCTTACCCAACTCCACGCCGGGCTGTCCCAGTGGATCAACTCCATATAGTTCAGCAGCAATCACGGTGGCAATCTCCAGCATCATCAGAAGCTGGCCCATAGTATCAGCTCTAACTTCCGGGAGGTGGATTGTTGCATTTGGACACCCGGCCCTCCGAAGAGCCTCAGCTGTTGCTCGCCATTCTGCTGCGAGGAGCTGCCCCATAGTGTGCCCTCCGAGATAAGAGAGTTCCTTAAGGTCTTGATGGCGATCTGGGATCACTATCTCAGATCCGTGATCTTCAACCTTAACAAAGAGAACTACTTTATCTCGTGGGCCTTCCATAAAGAGTTGAAGAAGGGAGTGCTGATCTCTTGCGCCCAAAGCTGCTAAGGGTGTAGGTCCAGTCGCTTTCGCTTCTCCGTCCTTCGAGTGATGCTTACCGAGACTCTCAGCCCAAAGCTGCTGGAACCACTCCGAGGTTGAGCTTAGTCGATCTGCATACGGCATAAGAACATGGATTTTTTGCCCATGTTTTAAGTGCGCCTCATAGAGGAGAGATGCAAGCATCCCACCAGGATTTTCTTTCAGTTCATCTGTCCGGCATCGATCATCCATCAGGGCTGCACCATGAAGTAAGGCTTCTATGTCGACGCCACAAAGAGCCGCTGGAAAAAGCCCCACAGCAGAAAGTATTGAGAAACGCCCGCTAACATTTTTAGGAAGCTGTAGGCTCAGAATCCCTTCAGTTTTAGCAATATGTCTGAGGGGACCACAGTTTGGATCGGTAGTAAAAACAAAGTGCCCGAGGGCGTTCTCTTCTCCGATACTGCTAGCAACCCAATCGCGGGCAACAAGGTATTGAGCCAGAGTTTCTGTAGTATTGCCCGACTTACTAATCACATTAAATAGTGTCTTTCTGGGATCTATCCTCGAGAAGAGAGCACCTAGGGTGTCGGGGTCTGGGTTATCCAACACATGCAGTCGAGGATAGTGATCCCTCTCTTGCTCTGAGCGATTATTCCAATCGGGACCAAGAAGTGCATCACGTAAGGTCCTCGCACCGAGTCCAGAACCCCCAATACCGAGCACCACAACATCTAAGAAGTGTTGTCGGAAACTTTCGGCCAACGTGATAACATGTTCCGAACTATCTGGGGAGGAAGGCAGTTCGAAGAAACCGAAATCACCAGCAGATCGGCGAGTATCCACCGCTACCATTGCTTTCTTGAATCTCTCTGCAATCACACCATCAAGATCTTCGCTGCTAGCACCCAGGGTGAGGTGAGGCGATATCAGATTCCCGTAGTTAAGTTGGATGGGATTCATCAATCCACCTCAATGGCAAGACCATCATATGCAGCAGTTACTCCGCTGGGTAAACGATCTTCTAGTTCAGCATGGGTAACCCTATGAGTCAGGTGTGTCAGATAGGTCCGAGCTGCACCTACCTCACGTGCCACTTCAATCGCCTCCTCAACATTGAGGTGGGCAGGATGTGGCCTACCAAACCATAAAGCATTAAGAACAAGTACTTCCACGCCCTGAAGAGCGCTGATCGCCCCCGGAGGCAATGTCTTTGCATCAGTGATGTAGCCTAGCCCGCCGACGCGGAATCCGTACACCGACACTGACCCGTGAGGCAGTACAATGGGCAGGAACCCTTTCCCTAAGATCTCTATTGACTCTCCGGCCCTGAACTCCCGAAGGCGGGCCCGCGGTTTTGAGCTCCCCTGCGGTGGGAGAATTTCATCATCGAAGATATATCTGAAATATGAGGTAAGATGCCCGGAGTACTCGGCGGGAACAAACGCAGGGATATCACCTTTCTTTACCGTGAATACACGTACATCATCAATACCGTGGACGTGGTCAGCATGAGTGTGTGTAAACCAGATTGCATCAATGTGATTGATTTGATTCGCTAAGAGCTGAAGGCGAAGCTCCGGTGGTGTATCAATAAGAAGATGAGCCCCATCAATCTCCAGAACCGCGCCATGGCGGGTCCTTTGGTCCCGAGGATCGTCAGAGGTGCATGCATTACAGTCACATCCGACAACGGGTACTCCGAATGATGTGCCCGTGCCAAGAAAGGTGAGTCTCACTTATTGCAGTTCCCTAGAGATGCTCTAGTCGCATCGTGTTCGTTGATCCAGACTGATGGAAGGGATACCCAGCGGTTACTGGTACAACAGCTCCCACTTCTCCAGCCCCACTACTGAGGACAGATCCAAGTCCAAATGCTGTAAGCGAGTTGTAAGAAACCTCTATATTTTCTGCCAAGACAGGCTGGATTCCCCACACCATTGAAAGTTGACGATAGGTAGCTTCATCGGTGGTCACCGCGAACACTGGAACCGATGGGCGATAGGATGAGACCAGCCTGGCGGAAAAACCCGAGCGTGTTATGACCACGATCGCAGGTGCGTTAACCCTTCGCACAGCATCTACTGTAGCTGCTGCTACCGCATGCTCTTGAGATGATGCACCACCACGTGAATCCATACTGGGATGCGTCAAGTACTGAGGTCCACGAACCAAGAAGCCACTGCGCTCAATCTCAGTTCCAATGTTGATGAGCGCCTCGAGAGCCTCTTTAGGGTATCGACCCACAGCCGTCTCCCCAGAGAGCATAAGGGCATCTGTACCATCGAGAATTGCATTTGCAACGTCGGATGCTTCAGCCCGTGTCGGCCTTGGGTGCTCAAGCATGGATTCTAGCATCTGCGTGGCTGTGATTACCGGGCGGGCATAAAGGTTGGCCATTTCTACAATCCGCTTCTGAGCCAGTGGAACTCGCTCGAA
>CAWVZF010000098.1:0-6556 GCA_963934665.1 uncultured bacterium
GTGGCGCAGATCATTCGTATGTGAGCCTATCGAATATTAGGACAATAAAATGGCTCGAACGGTGTCGTTCGCGTTTCCAGGAACTTGAAGAACGGGGCAAGTCTCCCCAGCAAACGTTATTCCCAGTACTGCAAGGCAACATCTATGATGATTTACGCCGAGAGCATGCTCGCCAGTTTATGGACATGGGAGATTGGACTGGTTACGGAATTGGTGGCTTAAGCGTTGGGGAATCCAAGGACAACATGTGGCGAGTCCTAGAACTACTGCATGATGAACTACCGACGAATCGGCCGCGATACCTTATGGGTGTTGGCTACCCTGACGATCTACTCGAAGCAGTTTCCCGTGGCTGTGATTTATTCGATTGCGTTGCACCAACCAGAAATGCTCGACACGGGGCTGCCTGGACGAGCCAGGAAGGCCAGGTCAACTTGAAGATGGCGCGGTTTCGTGAAGACACCCGCCCACTTGATACCGAGTGTGACTGCTACACATGCTCATGCTACGACAGGGCTTACCTTCGCCATCTGGTTGTCGCATCAGAATGGCTCGCGGTGCGGCTGCTCTCGATCCACAATCTTCGCTTTCTTGTAGCGTTGAGTGAGGAGTCGCGACGTCGAATTGGTGAAGGCACTTTCCGCTCTTGGTCACAAGAGTGGCTTGAGCGATATAGGGGTTCCGGCGCAGAATTGTCGGATCACATTTAAACCCACACGGAGATCTTCAGTGAATTTTGCCGTTTACACATTCATTATGGCTCCCCGGGGGCCAAATTCCGCGATCATCAACATGGGTATGATGTTCGCAATGTTCGCAATCTTCTGGTTCCTGCTGATCAGGCCACAAATGCAGGAGAGAAAGCGACACGAGGAGATGTTGTCCTCGGTCAGTAAAGGTGACGACATCGTGACTACGGGTGGTATCATCGGAAAGGTCGTGCACGCTGAAGAAACCCAGCTCACAGTGAGGACCGGAGAGAATACGAGGGTCACCGTGGACCGTAGCCGCATAGCAGGGGTGCTCGATCATAAAGGCAACGCGCAAGAGGAGTAGGGACTCACTTCGTGGCTATACATGAAGTCGTCATAATGGGCGACCCGATCCTTCGGACCGCAGCGGCCGAGGTAGATGCGTTTGATCCAGACCTAAAGACGCTGGTGCGTGATATGTTCGAGACGATGTACCATGCAGAGGGCATTGGTCTTGCCGCTCCCCAAATCGGTATCTCTCAACGGGTGATTGTGGTTGACTTAAGGAGTGAAGAGCAGCCTGAGGCCCGTTTAGCTCTGATCAACCCCAAGGTGGTGTGGGCGAGCAAGGAAAGTGAGAAGTCTCCAGAAGGTTGTCTGAGTATCCCTGGACTAGAAGAGGTGATAAAAAGATCCTCAGCTATCCGAGTGGAGGCGGTAGATATTGATGGTGGGAGCATCGAACTGGAAACCGAGGGGCTTTTCGCACGCGTGCTGCAACATGAGATAGATCATATTGATGGTATACTGTTCGTCGACCGAGTCAGCGCACTCAAGCGCCGTATACTGATGAAAAAGTGGAAAAAGATTCAGTCTGAAGAGGATTGAGTGAGAGCGATGAGAATTCTCTTCTGGGGGACACCTGATTTTGCGGTCCCATCTCTGAGGACACTCGCAAAAGATGGCCTAGAGATCGCAGGAGTCGTTACACAGCCCGACCGACCTGCCGGACGTGGGAGACGCGTAAAGAGATCACCGGTAAAGGAAGAGGCACGTGCTTTGGGCTATGAGGTGTTGGAGCCTATTCGTCCTCAGGGTCAGCAGTTTATTGAGCAACTCAGGGAGTTGAGGCCTGATCTTTCGGTGGTGGTGGCTTACGGACATATCCTGAAGCGTGAAATATTAGATCTTCCCCCGCTCGGATCGGTAAACGTACATGCCTCGCTTCTTCCTCAACTGAGGGGGGCGGCACCTGTAAACTGGGCAATTATCCGCGGGCACGAGCAGACAGGGGTCACGGTCATGCGCATGGTTGAAGCCATGGATGCAGGGCCGATAATACACCAGCTCTCTGAACCCATCTCCGATGAGGACAGTGCATCAGAACTGATCACTAGGCTTTCTGAACTCGGAGCTGTAGCACTCAGTGAAGCGCTAGGATCCATCGTGCGCGGGGATACCGATGAAAGAGAGCAATTAGAAGATGGTGTGAGCTATGCACCCAAAGTAGATCGCAAAACAGCGAGAATTGACTGGACATTATCGGCCAATGAGGTAGCACTTTTTATTCGTGGTATGGATGCCACTCCGGGAGCATGGTCGGAGTTGGCTGGTGTGCCGATAAAATTTTTTAGGCCGAGCCTCGTGCCTAAGTCGGCATTTTCTCAGCCTGGTGTAGAGACACCATTTGAAATCTCATCTCCTGGTAGTGTGGTTGGAGCTAACCCTGAACAGGGCCTAGTGATCTCAACGAGTTCAGGTGGTGTATCGGTCAGTGAAGTTCAGCCTGCAGGTCGCCAGCGGATGAGCACGTTAGACTGGATTAATGGGCGGGGAGTTAAATTGGGCCAGCGTTTCGAGTGAAGAGGATCCCATGTCTTCACGTGGTGACCGATGATGACATACTTGAGCGCCAGGGCATCCTAGGAGTCATCAAGACCGTTTACGAAACGGGAGGTCGGGATGTGGCCCTGCATATTCGTGGTCCATCTACGTACGGCCGGAAGATTCATGAATTGGCTAGAAAGATCCGACCAATGGCGGATTCAACAGGTGGACGCCTCTTTCTAAATGACCGTTTAGACATTGCTTGGACTGCAGGAGTTGATGGGGTGCATTTGGGGCAGAGATCTCTCCCCGTCCGTTCTGTACGTCGACTTGTCGGACACGATTTAACGATTGGGGCCTCAGTTCATAATGAACATGAATCTGCGATTGCAGAAAAAGAGGGCGCAGACTACGCGTTTCTGGGCACATTATTTAGAACACCCAGTCATCATGGGATAGAACCAGGTGGTCTATCGCTCATATCAAAAATGTGCTCCGTGATCAGGGATATGCCGTTTGTAGGTATTGGTGGTATCACTCCTGAGCGAGTTGGCGGTGTCTTAGCTGCAGGAGCCAAAGGAGTCGCTGTGATAAGAGGGATTTGGAATGCTGAGAATCCACGTGATGCCGTTCGTGCTTATCTTTCTGAACTCAAATTGGACGAAGGAGAACACAATTGAGCAGCACTGAACAGATTCAAGTTCGATTAAATGGTAAGGATCGGGACATTACATTTGGTCACACAGTCCAGAGTCTGCTCGAAGCCATTGAGATCAATCCCTTGGCGGTAGTTGTAGAGGTGAACAGGGAGATTTTGAACCGTGACAGATACTCCGATGTAGGCATCCACCAAGGGGATACGATTGAGGTGGTTCATTTTGTAGGTGGGGGTTAGCGCGATGACAACAACGGACCTTGGTGTGACTGCTGAAGTGACGAAAGAACTTGATAGTCCCTTAGAAATAGCAGGGGTGACGTTTACGTCGCGCCTTATTGTCGGTACTGGAAAGTATGCCACTAACCAAATCATGATCGATGCGATTAGGGCGAGTGGTACCGAAATGGTGACAGTTGCGGTACGTCGTGTGGATCTCGATCGGACAAAAGAGGAGGCGATTCTACATCACTTGAACCCAGAAGAGTTTTTCTTATTGGCAAATACTGCTGGATGTCACACGGCAGACGATGCAATCCGGTACGCGAGGCTGGCTCGGGCAGCCGGCTTTAACGAGTTCGTGAAGTTAGAGGTTATTGGTGATGATGAGACGCTCTTACCAGACGTCCAGGCTACGATTGAAGCGGCACAGATTCTTGCCGATGAAGGGTTCAAGGTGATGGCATACACCAACGATGATCTCATTACTGCGCTTCGACTTGAAGATGTTGGTTGTGTCGCGGTTATGCCGCTTGCGAGTCCAATTGGCAGTGGACTTGGTGTCGTGAACCCTTACTTCATCAGGGAGATCAAACGGAGGCTCGAAGTCCCAGTTATCGTAGATGCAGGGGTCGGAACCGCATCTGACGCTTGTCTAACCATGGAACAAGGAGTGGACGGTGTCCTCATGAATACAGCATTGGCAGCAGCAGAGGACCCAGTCAGGATGGCTCATGCGATGAAGGACGCTACGACTGCTGGGCGACTCGCCTTTCTAGCTGGTCGGATGAAATCTCGTGAGATCGCAGTTCCGTCGTCTCCTAAGGTGGGAATGCTGGACTGAGCCGTGACAAAAGACAGGTGCAGCCTAGGCCGACGGACCGCATTCAAAATAAGAGAACAAGTTGAGCGCGGACGTCGGATCGACAGAGCTCTGGAGTCATGTATTCAAGGTGTGCAATCTCGAGAGCGTGCGTTCGCCCACGAACTCAGCTATGGCGTAACGAGACTTCGAGGTCGGCTTGATCATCTACTTTCACCTCATGTACACAGGGGTGTGGACACACTCGATCCTAGCGTACGAGAAGTCCTAAGGCTTGCTGCCTACCAGTTGCTTTATATGCACTCAGTGCCTGACTACGCAGCGGTCTCAGAGTCAGTGGCACAGGTGCGCTCACTAGTTGGCAAAGGTGCAGCTGGACTTGTGAATGCTGTGTTGCGAAAGCTGGCTACAGGGGGAGCTGATACGGCAGAATTCCCAGATCTTGATTCTGATCCATTAGGATTCCTTACGACCTGGGGATCTCACCCAAGGTGGCTGGTGGACCGTTGGCTCAAGAGATGGGGGACTCAGAAGGTCTTCGATCTCATCGAAGCTAACAACACTCGTCCGTTCGCCTGTTTGACTCCTCTCCATGCACGAGCAGAAGAGGCTCTGGAAACCTTGAGGATGGCTGGACTAGACGCAGCCCCTGTGGGTTATGGGACCGAATGCTTGAGGTTGAAACGGTCTTCAAATCCGGCAGCTGCACTGGTCGCATTCCCCGAAGCAGTCATTCAGGATCCGGCCTCACACCTTGTGACATGGTACGCAAATATATCACCAGGCATGGAAGTTGCTGATTTATGTGCTGCACCTGGTGGTAAGGCTCTCACAATTGCCACTGGAGTTCGGTCTACTTTAGCCGCTGATTGCTCGGAGTCCCGTATGCGTATGGTTCAGGAGAATGCCAAGAGGACGGGTGTTGAGGTTAATTGTGTCGTTGCTGATGCACATAACCCACCGATCGAATCCGCGGATGCAATCTTACTGGATGTACCATGCACAGGTACGGGCACTCTTGCACGCCATCCCGATATACGCTGGCGTATCAACCCCGATTCAGTATCCAAGATCACTAGGGTCCAAAATCGACTATTGGATTCTGCAGCGCCTCTGGTTCGTGTGGGTGGGCTCCTCATTTACTCCACCTGTACTCTTGAGCCAGAAGAAAACCATGAGTTGGTGGAAGGGTTCCTTTTGAGGAATTCTGGTTTCGAGTTAGAACCCAGTGACACGGTAGACGGGGAATTTCTGGATGAGAGTGGCTACCTTTGTGTGCACCCTGACAAGGATGGGCGAGATGGATCGTTCGCAGCCCGGTTGAGGAGGATGCATTGAAGTTAGGGGGTTCGCTTGCCCGGCGAAGGCGCAGTCGACGCGATAAATCGCGTGGGCCGACAGCTGAGGCTAGTAACAGGCAACGAGGACAGCGTGGTTACCCTCGCCTGTGGTTTAGTGTCTTGATGCTTGCTCTAATCGGTTGGTTCGGTGGTTATCTGATAACCACACAATTTATCTTTCCAACTCCTCCTCCTCCGGGGGATCTCTTCGAAGTACCGGATATTAGTGGGGGAGGGCTTGCAACCGCCCGTGAACGCCTAGCAGGTGCCGGCTTGGTTCTAGGTGAGATTGACTCTCTGCTCCATCCATCTGTACCGGAGGCGTTGATCATTGGCCAGTCACCACTTCCAGGACAGGTACTCAGCCCGGAAAGCCAAGTGAGAGTGACCGTCAGTCTTGGTCCTCAATTAAGATCCGTGCCCGATGTGTTAGGACTGACTGAAGAGCGTGCTCAGATCGTGCTAGAGAGCAGTGGATTCCTCGTGTCCAGGGATACGGCTGAGGCCGACTTGCCTCAAGGTAGTGTACTAGAAGTTTTTCCTCCTCCGGATACCATCATCCCGCTACCGGCTGAGATCCTTATGATCGTGAGCACTGGACCAGCTTTAGTGGCGATGCCATTAGTTTTGGGGCTAGATAGAGAAGCGGCGTTGGTTTTGCTTGATTCACTCGGGCTCGTGGTTTCTGAAATCGCGGAAGTTTTTCGCTTCGGTAGAGACCAAGGTGTTGTGGTTGAGCAGGAGCCTGCGTCTGAAATGGAGTTAGAGCGAGGAGCGGAGGTGCGCCTCAAGGTTGGTATGAGTGGAGGGGTCATGGAATGACTTCTGTCGACCGCAGGACCCGGAGGGCTTAAGTGAGCTCAGAATCATTATCTCAAAAGGGATTCGGAGACATCGCATGAAGCGAAGATTCCTCCGATCGCCCTATCTTTGGGCGATGCTTGCGACAGCAATGGTCGTTGGCTTTGCTTGGGTTACACGTGAGAACCTTCAGCCTGTG
>CAWVZF010000099.1:0-6494 GCA_963934665.1 uncultured bacterium
GGATACTCTCAGTTGGAACCGACCAGATGATCTTTCTAGACACTCCAGGGTTGCTTGAAGCAAAGGATATGCTTGAGCGTGCGATGCTTGGAGCTGCACTAGAAGCTCTGGCTGAGGCTGACATCACTATACTGTTAATTGACTCGACTACAAAACCTAACTCGCGTGAAACAGCTTCAACTATCGAAGCTCTTAGCGAAAGCAGCGCTCCCCTGCATATAGCCTTGAATAAAGTGGACATTGCTGATGAAGAAACCATCCAGACTTGGGAAGCCTGGGTTGACAGAGAGCTCTCCGGATCGGTATACAGGCTCTCCTCCCTTACCGGGGAAGGTGCTGACGCACTACTAGAAGGTCTGCGTGCGGATCTGCCTGTCGGCCCTTTTTTATATCCCGAAGAAGATATTGCCTCGGAGCCGGTTCGCTTCTTTGTAGCGGAGTTGGTTCGAGAAACGATCTTCGAACTCTACCACCAAGAGATTCCTTACTCGACGTTCTGTCACGTAGAAGAATTCCGGGAAGATGAAGACCCAGTCTACGTGCAAGTCCAAATCTTTGTAGAACGAGAATCACAAAAGGGGATCCTTATTGGAAAGAAGGGAAGGGCAATACGGGAGCTTGGGGAAGCATCAAGGATGAAGATCGAACACTTCATCGATACGCGGGTTTATCTGGACCTATGGGTCAAGCCATTAAAAGCATGGCGCAAGAATAGAGGCCACTTGAACCGACTTGGCTTCCGACTACCCGAAAGTGATGAGTCGAATGCTTTCTAGGCTATTCAGGTCATGAAACCAAATGATCAGGTTGATGCGGATCGTGTGATACGAGCACTTGCAGAATCAAAACGTGGCCCACTCAAGCCGAAGGAGTTAGCTCGAACGTTAGGGGTCCCCTCAAATGGATACCGTAGCTTCAAGCGCTTCCTGACGTCACTCGAGAAAGCGGGTAAAATCCAACGGGTTAAGGGCCACCGGTTTATTATACCGGAAAGTGTTGGACTTGAGTCGGGTATTATAGTGCTGACTAGGGCTGGGGACGGCTTCGTCAGGTTAGACTCGGGTTCTAAAGATGTGTTTATAGGAGCGAGGCACCTCAATACCGCGATGGATGGTGACCGAGTATTAACTCGGATCGAGTCACGCAGGCGTGGACGGAGTCCTGAGGGGGTTGTAGTCAGTGTTCTTGATCGTGCCCGTGACACAATTGTGGGAACGTTCCGGTACTCCGGACGCAGGAGTAGCGTAATCCCGCTGGACCAAAAGTTCATAAAGGAAATTGTAATTTCGTCGCGCCATTCCGGTGATGCAGATGAAGGGGATGTCGTAGTTGTACGCCTAGATTCATACGGTGAAGGAGATAAAAGCGCTTCCGGTAGAGTCGAGGTGGTTCTAGGAAAGCTTACGGATCCAGGAGTAGATGTGTTGGCCGTGGCCCACGGGTTCGCACTTTCCTTCGATTTTCCCGCTGATGTTACTGCTGCCGCTGAAAAGGATGCCCGGCAGGGTATCGCCGATCCTGGTGCCAAGCGGGTAGACCGCACCGGCCTTTGTATTTTCACAATCGACCCGGAAGAGGCGAAAGATCACGATGATGCACTTTCGGTTGTCGCCCTGGGACAGGGTCGCTTTGAAGTCGGCGTACATATCGCTGATGTATCCCACTTTATTCCTGAGGCGGGTCCGGTCGATGTAGAAGCTCTATCAAGAGGTACAAGTGTCTATTTGGTAGACCGTACAATTCCGATGTTACCGGAGGTTCTTTCCTCTGATGTTTGCTCACTGAAATCAGAGGTTGAGCGTTTTACTTTGTCACTATTCATAGAGTTGGATGGGGCTGGTAGAGTTTACGGGCACCGATATGAACGAGCATGTGTTCGTAGTCGTGGTCAGTTCTCGTACGAACAAGTCCAGAGTGTCCTGGATGGGTCTGCGGGCATCAGCAAGGCCATAGACGAAGCTCTACATACCCTTGATGATTTAGCTAGATCTCTAAGAAAGGTAAGAAGCGATCGTGGGGCGTTAGACCTAGACATTCCTGAAGCGAAGGTGGTCCTGGATGAGAAAGGGCACCCAGTTGACATACAGCGTAGCCAGCGCCTCGAGAGTCATCGGCTTGTGGAAGACTTCATGATACTAGCAAATGAGGTTGTAGCAGCTGACATGGAAACCAGGGAACTCTCTGCCATTTATCGGATCCATGAACCTCCTGTAAGCGAGAGCACGGAGAGTCTGCGTGAACTCCTTACCCGAGTTGGATACAGGCTTCCCAAGGGAAGGTCTCTCAAGCCTAGAGACCTCCAACAACTACTTGATCAGGTTCGGGGTCGCCCTGTGGAAGCCCTAATATCAAGGGTAGTGCTGCGGTCTCTCTCGAAGGCTCGATACGATACTCGGAACCTCAGTCATTTTGGCCTTGCTTCACCGGCCTACTTGCACTTCACTAGTCCTATTCGTCGCTACCCAGATCTTATGGTTCATCGCGAAGTTATCCGGTCGCTCATTAATGAAGAAGAAGACATTGGTGAAAATCTAGAAACACTTCAGTCGGCAGCTGAACATTCAAGCTCGAGAGAACAAGAAGCTGCAAAAGCAGAGAGGGCATCTGTCGATTTGAAGAAAGTGGAATTTATGGAAGGGCATCTCGGGGAAGAATTTATCGGCCAGATATCCGGGGTTGCAGCCTACGGGTTCTTTGTGACGCTTGATACATATTTTGTCGATGGATTGGTTCACGTAAACAGTTTAAGAGACGACTTTTATCTACTAGATCGTGATGCGTATGCTATCATTGGTGAACGGGGACAGCGTCGGTACCGTATTGGAGATCGTGTGCGTGTCCAAGTCTCACGGGTCGACAAAGAGGCTCGACATGTGGATTTTTCCCTGGTCCGAAAAGTGGCATGGAAAGATTGACTTGGTGATTAGAAGAAAGATACCCTCAGAATTAGTGGGCATTTCCTAATGCACGTTACCCATAGGTATCACTAACACGATGAATAGGGAGCAACTTCAACAGCTCGAGGAGCTTGATCGCAAGGTCCAGGAGCTTAGGGGGTACCTTTGACCTGGAGTTACGCCAAGAGCGTTTAAGGACTCTGGATCAGGAAATGGTCCAGCCAGGTTTCTGGGATAATCAGGATCAAGCGAAAGCCACAATTGATGAATCAAACCGTCTCAAGGGCTGGATTGATCCCTGGTCGAGCTTAGATGATAGAGTTTCTGAGTTGACCGCGTTGGTCGAACTCCTAGAAGAAGAAGAAGACGCTGAACTCGACGCGGAGTTCGCTCGTGGCCTCGCTGCAGTAAAAAAAGACCTAGAGGCGCTCGAGGTTAAGACCATGCTTCAAGGTGACGACGACCACCGAGACGCGATTGTGACAATCCACCCAGGTGCTGGGGGACTAGAATCACAGGATTGGGCAGGAATGCTCATGCGTATGTATACGCGATGGTCTGAGCGTCGAGGGTTTGGAATTGAGGTGTTGGATCTTCAGCCGGCGGAGGAGGGTGGAATCAAGAGTGCGACGCTTGAGATTAAGGGTGAGTGTGCCTATGGATATCTTAAAGCAGAAGGCGGTGTGCATCGCCTTGTCCGCATCTCTCCATTCGACCAACAGTCCCGACGCCACACGTCCTTTGCAAGCGTATTCATATACCCGCTGGTTGAGGATGACATTGAGATTGACATAGATGAGTCAGATCTCCGCATTGATACCTACCGAGCTTCCGGTGCGGGTGGACAGCATGTCAATAAGACGGATTCAGCTGTGAGGATCACACATGTGCCGACTGGTATCGTTGCGACATGTCAACAAGAGCGCTCTCAGCATAAGAATAGAAGCACGGCCATGAAGATGCTTAGGGCGGCCTTATATCAGCATGCTTTGCAGGAACAAGAGCGAGAGCGGGCCGTGCTCGAAGCGACCAAGACTGAAATAGGGTTCGGAAATCAGATCAGGTCTTATGTTTTTCAACCCTACACTATGGTCAATGATCATCGCACAGAACTCAAAATCACTGACGTGCAGGGAGTTATGGATGGTGATCTTGATCCATTTATTGAAGCATACTTAAAAAAGATTGGTGCGGCCTAGTAGCACTGGAGATATATGGACGACTTTAATCAGGTTTTACGAGCGCGGCGCGAGAAACTGGATGCCCTTAAAGAAAAGGGGATTGAGCCTTTTGCTCACAGTTATATTCCTTCCCATCGATCTGATGAAGTCATCATGGGCTTCGAAGAACTAGAGGCTCAGGGAAGTTTAGCGGAGGGTGATGAGGGTGAGCGCTCTTCGGTTGCCGGTAGGATCTTGAGTTGGAGAGATCACGGAAAAAGTCACTTTGCTCACGTCGGCGACGCAGGTGGATCAATTCAGGTTTACTTCAAGAGTGACATTGTCGGCGATGAGCGTTTTGAGGAGTTGAACCTTCTTGACCTCGGAGATTGGATCGGTATTGAGGGACCAACCTTCCGAACTAGAACTGGGGAGATCACGATTCGAGCGGAATCCTACACTCTCCTAACTAAGTCACTGAGACCGCTGCCTTTTGGTAAGACTGAAGAAAATACTGAGACTGGAGAGCGGATCGAACATTCTGGGTTTACTGATCCAGAGACTCGATACCGGCAGCGCTACGCAGATCTTGCTGTGCACCCTGATCTCAGGAGTGTATTTGAGACGCGTACCAAGATCATCAGAGCGCTTCGGAGTTTCTTGGACTTTGAGGATTTTCTAGAGGTCGAGACTCCTGTCCTTCAACCCCTGTATGGTGGCGCATCAGCTAAGCCGTTTGTAACCCATCATGAGGCTCTAGGGTTGACCATGTATCTCCGTATTGCAGATGAACTCTATCTGAAGCGTCTCTTAGTGGGTGGACTTGATCGGGTATATGAGATTTCAAAGGATTTTCGTAACGAAGGTTTGAGCCGGGTCCACAACCCAGAGTTTACGATGCTTGAGTGGTATCAGGCATTCACTGACTACAATGACCAGATGGTTTTGGTTGAGCGTATTGTAGGTCATGTGCTTGATGAAGTGCTGAGTACCAGAGAGTTGAGATATGGGAACGAGATGATTTCGTTTGAACCCCCTTTCCCTCGGATATCGTTGGTGGGTGCTTTGTCAGAGGCTCTCGGAGTCGATGTCTTACATTTAGAAGACCAGGCGTTACGGAAGAGGGCGAAGGCTCTCGCATTAGACGATGTTGATACAGCGGGGCGGGGTAAGCTGATCGACAAACTTTTCGCTGCTCTCGTTGAGCCAGGCCTGGTTCAACCGACATTCGTGATAGATCACCCAAAGGAATTGAGTCCACTTGCGAAGGAACATCGATCGGATTCGCGACTGACTGAGCGTTTCGAACTTTATGTCGGTCGGGTTGAGCTATGTAATGGCTTCTCTGAACTGAACGATCCCCTGGATCAAAGAGCCCGTTTCGAGGCGCAAGCTGGGCTGCGTGATGCCGGGGATGATGAGGCACACCAGATTGATGATGACTACCTGCGTGCCTTGGAGTATGGGATGCCACCAACAGGCGGTGTTGGTTTGGGGGTAGATCGCTTTGTCATGATGATTACTAACCAGCCCTCAATCCGAGATGTCATACTGTTCCCGATCCTAAGGCCAGAGGAGTGACCCCCTTACTTCGTGAGGATCATCGTGGTCGTCTGCACTGGTTCATTGCACGGCACTACCTCAGAGCCGGACGAGGTCGCGGCCTCTTGTCTCTTATCACCTGGATCGCTCTTGGAGGGGTAATCGTCGGAGTAACTGCGCTTGTGGTGGTGATAGGTGTAATGAGCGGTATGCAGAAGGATCTACAAGCCAAGATTCTAGAGTCAACGCCCCACATTATCGTGCTTGAGTCCGGCACAACGCTTCGTCTCCACGAATGGGAAGAAGTAGTTGATTTGGTTATGGAAGTAGATGGGGTTGTGGGGGCGGCGCCTTTTGTTCTCTCACAAGTTTCCGTGGCTCGTACCGGCACGGATGGTCTTTATCCTCAGTCAGCGAATCTGTACGGAATTTCGATTGATACCGGCCGAGTCGCACCAACTGAGATGGAACGTCAGATCGTAGAGGGAAGCTATAACCTTACGCTGCCCGAATCCGGGTTACCTCCTCTATTGATGGGCGTAGGATTGGCGGATCGCATGCAGCTTTTTGAGGGAGATACACTGCTGGTCGTGTCGTTCGAGAATCTCAAGATGGATATCCTGGGTGGGCTTAACCCGACTATGCGGCAGTTTGAAGTGACGGGTGTGTTCGCAACTGGCATGTACGACTATGACATGCAGAACGTGTATACCACCCTAGAGGCAGCCCAGGAACTTGTTGGGATCACAAACCCTGGTGTCGTCGGTGGGGTCGGGGTGAGGACCAGAGAACCTGAACTCGCAGATGAGATTCGCGGGAAGATTCAGGAGTCATTGGGTTTTCCTTTTTATGCAGAATCTTGGATGACAACGAATAGGGCCCTATTCAGTGCCCT
>CAWVZF010000100.1:0-6484 GCA_963934665.1 uncultured bacterium
GCTGGCCATCCGCCAGTGCTTTCTGGCCAGACTTCAACACTACGGAACTGCCGATTACGCTCATCATGTCGAACCACGATTCCGCCCCGTGCACCTGACCCAGATGCGCTTGACCAGACGATATTCGAGTCTGTTGGGTCGGGAGTGGCAAACCCGCTTTCGCCGCCGCCGACTTGATGCCAGTCACCCCTTGGGATTGGTCCTGGCCCACCACCTCTCGCGGCATAAAGCGTATTACTGGGGCCTCTATAAGACGGCCCGTCCTGGCGGTTTCCGAGCACGTTATATGGGACTGCGTTATCGACAGTCACATGATACATCTGTGAGATGGGAGGTTCGGTTGTCAGATATGTTTTGCCCCGATTAACAGATACATGGATGCCCTGATCGTTACCGATGATCAACCGATCCGGATTTTCTGGATCGATCCATAGATCATGGTAGTCACCCCCCGGACGTTCGAGGCCTTGGTGCTGTATATAAGTGAGCCCGCCATCGTACGAACGTGATAAAGCGGCGGTGAGGAAGAAGACTTCGTTCTCATCATCTGGAAAAACTCGGCAGTTATTGTAGTACGCTGTCCTCCCTCCAAGATCACGACTGTGGTTCACTAAGTCCCAGTCGTAGCCACCATTATCAGACCGCCAGAGTTCTCCGTCCTCCGTCTCTTGGCCGTGCCAGGGTACTCCGTCTCCGGTCTCGATTAGCGCGTATATCCTTCGAGAATCAGCCTGAGACATACAGACATCGATCTTGCCAACTGGGAGCAAGGGAAGCCCGCGACCTCTGAGTTTTGTCCATGTGTCGCCACCGTCGCGTGACATGAAGATACCAGAGCCCGGACCTCCGCTCTCTCTACCCCAAGTGTTCACGAGAACTGTCCACATACCGGCGAAGAGGACGCGCGGGTTATTAGGATCCATTATCACGCTGGAAGCTCCAGTGTCTTCATCTACAAAGAGCACATGTTCCCATGAGTCACCGCCGTCTAGCGTACGATAAATTCCACGTTCTTGCTGGGGTGCGTGTGCGTGCCCCAGGGCTGCTACATAGACAATGTCAGGGTTCCTAGGGTGGATGACGATGCGGCTCACGCGGCCAGTCGCATCAAGGCCCATATGCTCCCAGCGTTCTCCTCCATCTGTCGACTTGTAGACCCCATCTCCTACTGTGACGTTTGAGCGGATATGAGGCTCCCCCGTGCCTGCCCATACGATCTCGGGATCAGAGGTTGAAACCGCCAATGCTCCGACTGAGTGGCTGTCTTGGTCATCGAAAACCGCACGCCAGTTGATTCCGCCATCCTCAGTTTTCCAGAGTCCTCCCGAGGCTGCCCCCGCGTAGTAAACGAGAGGGTTGCCTACCACCCCTGCAACTGAAGCAATCCGATTACCGACGACCCCAATGTGCCGGAACTGGAGAGCTGATAGTTCCTCGGGGGGGAGGGTTTGTGCCGAGAGCCCAGCAGTGGTGGCGATGGCGGCACTACCGAGTATTGCTATGAAGCGCTGAGGCAAGGACCCGAGCATCTTTGGGCCTCCTACTTTAGGGTGTATAGGTGCAGGCCAGAGCAACTACCCGATTCGGGCGCTTACTAGCCTCTGTACTATTTTTTCGTCTCTATCCTAAGTGACAACGATTACTCACCACCGGGTCCAGCTGGCTTCCGGTAATCAAGAGGAGGATCGCGATCACCAAGCAGTGGTTCGTATACCCACCCCTCCGGGATGCTCGCAGCGTGCTCAACTTTTGCGGCAGTGACTAGATCCGGACGAGTGAAGAGGTCCACTGCTGTCATCGCGAGTGTTTTTGCTGCTACGAGCATGCCTTTCTCACCAATTGTCGTTCCTCCCGCAGCGATCGCTTGCCATGAGTGAGCCGATGTACCGGGCACCCACGTCGCTGTCCTGACTCCTCCGGTCGGCACCATCCAGCTGACATCTGCAACGTCTGTCGAACCTCCGCCGCTTCCTCCAACTGCAAGTGGTTGAATCTCCATTGCAGATTCTAGGGGTGGGGCATCATCCCCAAGCGTGCGGTGGAGTATGTCAGCGAAACCATACTCTTCGTCATCATAGATTACTCCGCCCACTCTTGTCAGGTTTGCATGTACTGCTTCTTGAAGAGCGAGATTCGGCAGAAGATTGTAGAGGCCATGGATTACTTCATACTCCATGGTTGTGCCTGTTCCAAGTGCGGCGCCTTCAGCGGTGGCAGCGACGCGCTCGAAGATCGATTTCACATTCGCGGGATCGGGATTTCGCACGTAATAAAAGACTTCGGCGAAGTCTGGGACTACATTCGGTGCAGCTCCGCCATATGTGATCACATAATGAATTCGCGTCTCTTGCGGAACGTGCTCACGGAGCATGTTAACCATGTGGTTCATCGCTTCAACACCATCGAGTGCCGAGCGACCCCGCTCAGGAGCACCAGCAGCGTGCGCTGATATTCCTGTGAACCTGAACTTTGCCGACTTGTTTGAGAGAGAGCTTGATGCGTCAGCTGAGTTTACATCACCAGCATGCCAGTGGAGCATGACATCGACGTCTTCAAAGAGGCCAGCTCGGACCATATAGACCTTGCCAGCGCCCCCTTCCTCCGCTGGAGTTCCGTACAGGCGGATCTCTCCTTGTTGGCCAGTTTGTTCCATCCATCTCTTGGTCGCAATCGCTGCTGCGGTCGACCCTGCTGCAAAAAGATGGTGCCCACACGCGTGTCCTTGCGGCTTGCCTTCGATTGGTGCCCTGATGGGTTGTCTGTCCTGAGTGATGCCTGGCAGAGCGTCATACTCCGCCATGATTCCAATAATTGGGCCATCACCATTTTCCCAGCTTGCCACAAATGCTGTCGGGATGCCCGCAACTCCAGCTTCGATCTCAAAGCCTTCCCTATCTAATGCTGACTGGAGGAGGGCTGAGCTTTTCGTCTCCATGTATCCGAGTTCAGCAAATTCCCAGATTTCTTGGGCAATATCGCCATAAGAGTTTGCGTTCTCGTCGATGTGAGCCGCCACCATCGTCTTTGCGTCTTGGGCACCTGCAAAACTGGGCAGTGCAATGGTTACGGCTATCAGTAGGGCCGAGACTCGGCATCTTATCATCACTGTTACTCCGTTATCAGGTTCTGTTTAACAAAAAAATCCACCTTACTTATCTGCCTCGCGTTCGGATCATAGCCGGTCCACGAGCAGTGCCTTCCCAGTCCGGATCGGCGGCACCGGTCCAAGTTCTGGTCGCTGGGTCAAACTGTATGCCATGTACGCGCCCGAAGGCCCCGGTACGAGCTGTTTCAGCGACCTCAATACCAAGGTCCCGCATCTCTTCCAATTCCGGGGTTGTCCAGCCTATACCCGGACTAGTCTCAGCGCTATAACCGCCGCCGCGTGCAGCTACAACACGTGGCTCTGCCAGAGCCCGTGGTAAGGACATACCGAAGTCGATGACACGTGTGATTGCGTGCACGACTGCAGGCGGAATCATCCCACCACCCGCTGCACCGAGGACCAGGATAACTTCGCCATCTTTAAGGACCATGAATGGGCAAATATTCGACCGCACACGTTCCCCAGGCTCCATCCGACCTAGATATCCGCCTAGAGTAGATGCATATAGAAAACCAAGGCCTGGTGTCACGACTTTCGAACCCATATTCGGGCCAAGCGTTTGTGTAAGAGAAACAAACATGCCGTTCTCGTCCGCAGTCGACAGGTGTGTGGTATGCCCCCCGAATAGGTCGCCTCGATCTTCTAAGGTCGGAAGCGAGTTGCTGTCTGCAGTTGGAGCGGATTTGTTGGGAGACGCTACCTCTCTCGCAAGCTGATTCGCCCAGTCTTTTGAAGTGGCGCGAGCAGCTGCTGTATCTGTGCCGAGCACACGCAACTCCCTTGATGCGAGACTCAGTGCCTGCCCGGTGACTGCGAACCACTCTGCTTCGCTCATTGAGGATGGTTCAAATTCCTCCATGATCTGAAGGGCTTGGATGCTCAGGACTCCGGCTGCTGGTATGCCCATTCCAACAAGCTCATACCCTCTATAACTCCCGCGGACAATACGGCTATCTTCAGCTACGTAATCATTGAAGGCTTCGAGAGTGACAGCACTGCCATTTGCAGCGAGGTCAGCTGCCATTTTTGTAGCAATTTCGCCTTCGTAAAAAACCTCCCGCCCCTCACTTGCAATCAAGCTTAGCGTTTTCGCGTAGTCAGGCTGCACAAGCAACTCCCCTGCGCGGTATCCATTTTCGCCTCCCCTATAATAGGCGTCGATAGTCCCCGGGAACTCTTTGGCCTGAGCCAAGCCTGAGGCCTGCCTATTTGCGTCTTGCGGTAGTACACGGAACCCGTTTTGTGCCAAATCGATGGCTGACGCCATCAAGGTGCTGAGTGGAAGCGATCCATGTTCTTCATGAAGCTTGAGCAATCCAGCCAAAGCACCAGGTACACCGATGACCGGATATCCGTATGAAGCTTGGGGCGCCGTATCGTAGTCGTAATCCCAAGGTGCCTGAGTAGTCCCGTCTATCCCATGAAATTCACCGTCAGGTGTCCTAATAAGAATTTGGTTACGTCCTCCTATGCTGTTCATGGTCGGTTCAACCACTGCGACCGCGAACCCAGCCGCGACTGCTGCATCTGCTGCATTACCGCCTAATTCTAGAATTGCCACTCCAGCGTCAGTTGCTAAGGGGTGTGCGGCTGAGACCATGCCTACATTGGATTGGCCACTTTGGCGCAGACTCTGAGAAGCAGCTGTGACCGCTGATAAGGCGATCAGGATTGGCAGGACCACAAGGATCAGATAATAACGGTAGGAATGCATACGACATCTCAATATATGAGGGGTAAAAACTCTACCCAGAGAATACCTTTGTGCCTGGTCGTGCACTACCCGGTACGGGAAGTGATACTTTTTGAGTGTACAGTAATGAGCCTTAGGTTTGCTCCTTTCTGGTCACTAGAAGTTACAGATTAATAGTGATAGCTCGCCGCCCTTCTGATTGGGTGACATCTTTTGCTACCACAAAACTGCTTTGCCCACCCGGAGGTCGATGCAACTCTTCTTGGCGTTCCAGGATCCGTCTTTTCTAGCCGCGGGTCCCGCTCGACTCCGTGCTGCGATGGGAGCAGTACTTATCGTAACGGTTGCGTGGACTCTATCGACGGAGCGGTCGAAGATTTCTTGGCGTCTGGTCGCTTGGGGGCTCGTCCTGCAATTCGCTTTCGCAGGCCTGGTTCTCCAAACCCCTCTCGGTGTGGCATTCTTTGACTGGGTAAATGGCCTCGTAAGTGCGTTGCTAACTTATGCGGAAGAGGGGGGTCGTTTCATTTTTGGCAACCTCGTCTCGAATAATGTTCCTGTTGGGGTTGTCGAGGGAGGTCAGGGATTTACCGAGACACCCGGAGTCGTGGCTCGCACTGGAGCTTTCTTCGCGTTCCGGATTTTTCCGAATATCATTTTCGTGTCATGCCTGATGGCGGTCCTCTACCATCTAGGCGTCATGCAGAGGGTTGTGCAGTTACTAGCATGGATCATGCAGCGCACCCTTCGGACCTCAGGTGCAGAAACTCTTTGTGCTGCATCGAATATTTTTGTCGGACTCATGGAGTCACCACTTGCTATAAAGCCGTTCATCCGTGGCATGACGGAGTCGGAGTTGATGGCGGTCATGACCGTGGGTATGGCAACCATCAGCGGTGGCGTCCTCGCTGCATATGCTGGCATGATGGCGCCCTTTCATCCTGCTGCTGCCGGTCACCTTATCGCTGCTTCAGTTATGTCGGCTCCAGCAGCTTTCGTGATTGCAAAATTACTTGTACCTGAAACGGGGGAACCCGAGACCCTGGGGGTGTTAGGTGTCGAAGTTCAGGTTGAGAAACCAGATGTTAATGTCATAGATGCTGCTGCCCGTGGTGCAGCCGAAGGGTTAAAACTGGCACTGGTTGTTGGCGCTATGCTGATTGCGTTCATTGCCCTAGTTGCTCTTGCGAACGGTGTGGTGGGCTGGGCTGGTAGCCTAGTCGGATTCGACGGTCTTTCGATCGAGGGCATGCTAGGATGGGCGTTGGGTCCAGTTGCCTGGTTACTCGGCGTAACCTGGGTGGATGCGGGTGTTATAGGACAACTGATCGGGGTGGATTTTGTCCTCAACGAGTTCGTGGCGTTCGGACAACTTCAAGGGCTACTTCAGGGAGGTGCCGAGCTTCAAGAGAGATCTGTGGTGATCGGGATTTACGCGCTAGCGACTTTTGCAAACTTTGGGTCGGTTGCAATGACAATTGCTGGTCTCGGGGAGATCGCTCCTAGCAGACGACAGGATCTAGCAAGACTGGGCATGAAGTCGATGCTAGCAGGACTGCTGGCCGCTCTCCTGACGGCGACCTTTGCCGGTATGCTCACTTGACCCAATATCGGCCTAAAGTTGTTGGGCTTGGGACTGTATCACTCGACACCATTGAGATTGGCGGCCACACTGAAAAAGATGT
>CAWVZF010000101.1:0-6165 GCA_963934665.1 uncultured bacterium
GGAGTTGCGGCACGCATCACATATGCACCCAGCTTATCACTGACTGGGGTGGCCTCAGAGCAAGGGATTGCTGAGGCGTTTAAGGCCGCCTTGTCCGTCACAGCGGAACGTGAGCGGCGAGTTGGCGCAACGGTCGTAGGGCCTCATAGGGATGATGTCCAGCTACAGTTGGATAACGGAAGATCTTCGCTTGATTTACGACAGTACGGGTCGGGTGGACAGCGCCGAACTGCTGCGCTCGCCCTGAGGCTTGTAGAGGCAAAGAGCATCCGTGAGTCGAGGTGCAAGCAGCCCCTTGTTTTGTTAGACGATGTTTTTGCCGAGTTCGACAGTGGCCGTAGTGAGCGGGTGCTTGAGTTGATGGAGACTGAGGAAACTGGACAAGTGGTGCTTACTGCTCCGAAAGAAGAAGACGTGCGAATCCACAGTGATTCGCTGCCTCGGTGGCGTATAAAAGCCGGGGTCGTAGCCACATGAACCAAAGTCGGGGACCAGTCCAGGTCGGCTCACTAGTTCCAAGTGTGCTTGAGCAGCATGGAGTCAAAGACCAGATCAAGCGTATGGCCGCACTAAAACTTTGGCCGGAGATAGTTGGCGAACATGTTGCTGCAGTTACGCAGGCCAGGGGTGTTTCGGAGCGTACACTTTTCGTTGAAGTGCGCACGAGTGCTTGGTTAATGGAACTCAACATGATGAAGGCTGAATTTTTGAGCGAAGTGAATCAACACCTAGAAGAAGTGCCTCTTGAGCGCATCATTTTTGTTCTTGGGGAAAGTGCATAGAGGTTAACTGACCGCGATCAATACTCACGGAGCGGAGATGGCAGACAAGAAGAAGCAGAAGAAGGAAGAATACACCGCTGGTCAGATTCAGGTACTCAAGGGTCTTGAGGCTGTCAGAAAACGCCCGGGAATGTACATCGGGACAACCTCATCAAGAGGTCTTCATCACCTCGTTTATGAGGTGGTGGATAATTCGATTGATGAAGCAATGGCCGGACACTGCACACACGTCAAAGTGACACTTCATGAAGGGAATTCGGTCACGGTAGAGGACGATGGACGAGGGATCCCGGTGGATATCCACCCTACCGAGAAGGTACCAGGTGTGGAACTCGCCATGACGACGCTCCATGCCGGCGGGAAGTTCGACAAGAACACCTATAAGGTGTCGGGTGGCCTCCACGGAGTAGGGGTGAGCGTGGTGAATGCCTTGTCCGAGTACCTTGAGGTTGAAATTCGGCGTGGTGGTAAGAAATACCATCAACGCTACGAGCAAGGTGTTAAGACCAAGGAGCTTGAAGAGCAGGGGAAGGCAAAGGGTACTGGCACGCTTGTGACTTTCAAGCCTGACTCTGAGATCATGACTGATCTTGAGTATTCGTTCGAGGTGCTCTCTAACCGCCTGCGGGAGCTAGCATTCTTAAACAAAAGCCTAAAGATCACGCTCACAGACGAACGCAATGGTGGTGCCTCTGAAGCATACTGCTACGAGGGTGGCATAGCGGAGTACGTGGAGTTCTTACGCGGCAGCCGGGAAGCATTGCATGACAAGGTTTGTTACTTCGAGACCTCGAAGCCTGAGGCTGAGGCTGAGATCGAACTCGCACTCCAGTACAACCAGGGCTTTAGTGAGAACACCCATACGTTCGTAAACAATATCAATACCCACGAAGGTGGAATGCACCTGACGGGACTAAAGTCCGCCCTCACGCGTACGATCAATGACTATGCCAGGCGGAATAAGATTTTCAAGAAGGACGAGAGCTTATCAGGTGAAGATGTCCGTGAGGGACTAACCTGTGTCCTCAGTGTGAGGGTTATGGATCCTCAGTTTGAGGGTCAGACCAAGACCAAGCTGGGGAACAGTGAAGTCAGGGGAGCCGTAGAGGCGGCTGTGAACGAGCACCTGTCGATCTTCCTCGATGAAAATCCGAAGGCGGTCAAGTCGATTATTGATAAATCGCTTCAGGCTGCCCGTGCACGTGAAGCAGCTCGTAAGGCTCGCGATTTGACTCGCAAGAAGAGTGCGCTAGAGGGCGGTGTGCTGCCAGGTAAGCTTGCTGACTGCTCAATCTCGGATCCGTCCCTCTGTGAACTCTATCTCGTTGAGGGAGATTCTGCCGGAGGGTCAGCCAAACAAGGACGGGATCGCGGATATCAGGCGATTCTGCCACTCAAGGGAAAAATTCTTAATGTTGAGAGGCTCCAGGGTCGAATCGATAAGGTGCTCTCTAACCTTGAGATTCGGGCGATCATTACCGCTATCGGTGGGGGCATTGGAGAAGAGTTTGATCTTGAGAATGTGCGTTACCACAAAGTGGTCATTATGACAGACGCGGATGTAGACGGTGCCCACATCAGGACTTTGCTGCTCACATTCTTTTTCCGCCACATGCGAGAACTGATAGAGGCCGGCCACATTTATATTGCTCAGCCGCCTCTCTATAGAGTGCACAAAGGCAAGAGCGACCACTACGCGTACTCTGACGAAGAGCGTGAAGAGTATGTAAAACTACTTGGTGGTAAGAATGGGGACACCAAGGGAATCAATATCCAGCGCTATAAAGGCTTGGGTGAGATGAATCCTGGCCAACTTTGGAATACCACGATGGATCCGGAATCACGCACCATGCAAAGGGTTGAAATCGATCAAGCGGCCTATACCGATAAACTTTTCCAGAGGCTCATGGGAGACGATGTCGAACCTCGCCGGGCGTTCATCGAGAAAAATGCCAAATACGTCAAGAACCTGGACGTTTGACAGGTCAGCCTGACTTCAGGGGAACAGCTGCCGCCTATCTATATTTTTTTCTTAGCTCTTGATCATAGAGTGCTAGATCGGCTCAAGCTCAGCTATAAGTGAAACCGTTTGTACATGACACTCGTCAGCGGTCACTACAACATCAGTCTGAACCCACGTGTGGTATCCTGAACGTGCGACGGTAACGATATAGGTCCCAGCCCGTTCTGGAGCGCCCACTAACATCGAATTGTCTTCGATGCCAACGATACTTTCGAAATAGGTATCTTCATTTAGAGTCATTGTAGCACCAGCAGCACTTGGGTTTCTGCTTTCGGCGTTGATGACCTCCATCTGAATCCCAAACCGCAACTCTCTGGTGCACATGATAGGATCAGTACTGCCATCACATCCCGTTAAGACGCCAAGCAAAAGAAGCCTTGAAAGACAATTCCTCATCATTCCATCACGTAGTTGTTGAACTTTTAACTGATTGTACACCCAATCCGCTGATCAGTTGTTGGCCGCAACGGCCCCCATCGCATCTAAGACGGTGTGGACGACATCTGTAAATGCTCCTCCGCGAATCCAGCGACAGACGATCACCAAATCATTCTGTGGGTCGACATAGATTAGATTTGACCCCGCTCCGGTGTGTGTCCATGTGTACTCGGGTGCATTGGAGTAGCGACGCTGGCCAGTATTAAGAGAGAAGTTCATGAAGCCGTAGGACTGGTTCGCATCCCCGGGCGTTGTTGCCATGTTGATCCACTCTTCCGAGATCAATTGGCGTCCGTTCCAGTTGCCTTTATGCATAGTTAGCAAACCGAACCTGGCTTGGTCGAAGGCGCTCAGCATCATGCCTCCACCCCAGTGTCCTCCTCCGCTTACCGCTTGAATCCGCCGCCCGTCCAGGGTGATCCATGAGTTGTCGTAACCGTGCCAGCGCCATGTAGGTGACGCCCCAATCGGATCCATAACGTATTCACGTAGCACGTCAGGGAGAGGTCTTCTCCAGACGCTTGTTGCTGCGAGCGCAAGTAAATTCACACGGGTGTCGTTGTATTCATACGCTGTGCCTGGCTCGAAGCGGGCCCGGGTTCCCCAGGTTGTCCGGTCATTATCAGGTCGATCCGCCCACTCGGGTTTTCCCCATAAGGTGCCTTCCCAATCGCTGGTCTGACGTAAGAGATGATCCCAGGTGATCTTACGGTTGTGTTCTGATTCGAACAGCAACTTAGGCCTACGGCCTTCTTCATCGCCCGGCTCTCCGTCCCCCTCTTCCAAGACGATGGGTGCCACATATGGCCGAGCCAAATCGTGTATGTCCGTGATCATCCCCCGATCGTATGCCAACCCCACTGAGGTCGACAAAAAGCTTTTCGACACGCTGAATGTTTGATCTACCTTATGCGGGTCACCCCATTCAGCGATTACGTAGCCCTTGTGCACGATCACTCCCGTTTGAGGTCCGCGGATCGTGAAGGGGCCGACGGGCTCTCCATGTGGCTCTCGCCCAAACGTCATTTGGTGGTTGAACGCCAGATCTCGTGGTGAGTTCGATTCTCCAGCCACTGCAATTTCAATGGCCTGTTGAATCTTCGCTGGATCAAACCCGGCTTCCTCAGGGTTCTTTCGTTCCCAATCAAGATTTTGGCCAGGCCAGTACGTTTGAGCAGATGCCAAATCGGTGGCGAGCAACAATGCTGTGAACGCCAGTAGAACCCGTAGGGTTGTAGATGCATGTCGAGACATGAAGGACCTCTGATGTGATCTGCGGAAGAGATGTTTAACTGATCGGCTTTCTTGAAGGGTACGGGGTCATAGCGGTGTGCGCTACGCCCTCCCATCGCTAACAATTTCCATCTATCTTGGCGAATATCTTTACCGACTTTGCCCTGTCGAAAATAATTGTAAGACACCTTTGATCGTTGCCCATGAGCATATGAGTGTCACATCCGACTCCAGCATACCTCATCTAATCCATGCTTTAGCTTCGGAAGCTGACCGTAACGCGATTGCACGAAAACTTATTGTAGTTCCTACGTTTGGAATGGGTCGTGAGTTATTGCGCCGCCTATCTCTAGAGCGCATGGGTTGGGCAGGCTTTGAGATCACGACCCCACGTACTCTGGCGCTTCAACTGGCGCGGCTAGGCCTGGATCGCGAATCCTTGAAGACCTTGGATGCATTTGAGCAACAATCTATCCTCGATGAGGCCCTCGATCTTTGTATTTCTTCGGGAGATGGCGAGTTAGGAAATCTCAGTGAAGGAGTGGGTCTCCGTGAGAAGGTCTACGGAGCTATATCAGCGCTGCGTATGGCGGGCATCGAAGTCAGCGCCTTAGAGTCAGCTCGACTCAAGACTCTTTCGAAGCGCTTATTTTTGTTACGGATGCTCAAGCACTACGAAAGATTGCTCTACGAGCGTCGGCAAGCTGATAGCGCACTGGTTTTTCAGCTTGCGTTAGACGCGTTGGAGACAGAGGGAAACCAGTTACCGTCACTATTGGGTGCGGATAGGCTGGTCCTTACGCCTGGATTAACAACGAGAGGGCTTACTGGCCAGCTATTAGCTGGCCTACAGACCCGAGGCGCTTCAGTTCTCGAGACCGATCCGGTAGTCGGTATGGATATCCCTGACGGAATTCTCTGGAATCGCCATACCGAGCCGGAATGGCACTCATATCTACATGCACCCGCTGCTTTGCCTACTGATATTACCGGTCCAGAAGTGGAGATATTTCGGGCCGCTTCGATTACCGATGAGCTCAGGGAAGTTCTGCGAAGAATCGTGGAACGTGGACTACGTTGGGATGAAGTGGAGATCATCGCTACTGAGCCCACCAAGTATGGGTCTGCCCTCCACTCCGTTTCGACTCAACTTGGGATCCCGGTCACTTATGCCGTGGGTTTGCCGATCGAAAGGACCCGGACAGGCCGTGTTGTAAAAGCATACCTGGATTGGATTGAAGAGGGTTTCCCAGCGGACCTGATACGGCGCCTTCTTGAAGCCGGTGATCTGCGACCGAGACAAGCTCAGGATGGTCTCTCGACATTAGACCTTGCTCGTCGTTTCCGCTCCCTACGAATCGGTTGGGGTCGCGAGCGATATTTTACCCAGCTCCGTTCAGCAATCGACAGTATCGATTGGCTGAGGCCGAGAAGATTAGAGTCAGAGCAGGACTTCGAGCAGCGTTGCAAGAAGACACGAAACGAGTTGGAAGCCCTGCGCGGAATCCTTTTCCCACCGCTAAAAGCTACACCGAGAGTACCCGACCGTTTTGGACAAGATGGAAAGCCGATCTCTCCTGCAGAGCTTGCGCAGGGGCTTCGCTCATTCTTGAGACGAGTCCCCATTGTTGAAGGACCGGATAGCAGTGCACACAAGGAGATCGATGAATTCCTCGAGCGAATAGAGGC
>CAWVZF010000102.1:0-6093 GCA_963934665.1 uncultured bacterium
GAGAGAATACAATGGTAAACCGACGTGAATGGCTTCGAATCAGCGCCGCAACTGGTGCCGCGCTTGCTCTAGACCCACGTGTACTAAGCGCATTCCAGAGCCAGGATATTGTGACTCGGGCGATACCGTCGACCGGGGAACATATTCCTGTTATCGGTCTCGGTGGCGCGAACACATTCTCTGCGGCTGCTCGGAGTGGGGACATCGAGCGGCTCACGGAAGTGCTCCGGACTATGGTCGATAATGGAGCGACCGTGCTTGATACGGCACCCGGTTACGGAGCTTCGGAGGAAGTCTCCGGTCAGATCGCTCAGGATTTGGGAGTGGATGACCGCATTTTTTGGGCGACGAAGCTGAATGTAGCGGGAAGAGGTGGTGGAGGAGCAGATCTTGCTGCAGCGCGTGCGCAGCTCGAGCGTTCATTCGAGCGACTGCAGACGCCTGTCATCGATCTGATCCAGGTACACAATCTTGGGGACCCGCCGGTCCAGCTTGGACTTCTTCAGGAGTACAAGGCTCAGGGTCGTGTTCGCTACATCGGGATCACTACAACCAACGGAGGTCGTTACCCGGATCTCTCTGAGGTCATGCGGGATTATCCGTTGGACTTCATCGGAATCGACTACGCCATCGATAATCGCGCTGCTGAGGACATGATTTTTCCATTGGCCCAGGAACTCGGTATTGCTGTCATGGTCTATCTACCGTTTGGGCGTAACCGGCTCTGGAGTCGGGTTGAGGGTAAAGATGTTCCGGAGTGGGCTGCCGACTTCGGCGCGACGACTTGGGCCCAGTTCTTCCTGAAGTTTGCCATAACTCATCCTGCGGTCACCGTGGTGACGCCGGGAACAAGTAATGCCGAACACATGCTTGATAATGTCACAGCCCAAACGGGCAGGATCCCCAATGAAGATGAGATTGCTAGGATGGTGGATGTGGTTGACGAGCTACCACCACCACCACCCAGGCGCCGGGGAGGGTTCTAGCGCTAGAAATCTGAATATTCTGGAGAAACAGTTATGACCCAAAGCCGTAAAGAATTTCTAAGGGCCGCCGGTGCAGTAGGAGCTGGCTTGGCACTTGTGGGCCCAGCAGCGTGCACGCCGAATGCAGAAAGCGATGGCATAAATCCCAAGCGTCTGCTGATTCTCGGTGGAACAGGGTTTATTGGACCCCATACGGTTCGCTATGCCCTAGAACGAGGACACGAGGTCAGTATCTTCACACGAGGTCGCAGTGACACTGAACTGCCAGCGGGTGTCGAGCACCTAATTGGTGATCGAAACGATGACCATACTGCTCTGGAAGGCAGGACCTGGGACGTTGTTTTGGACAACAATGCCCAGGACTATCGTTGGGTACAGAAAAGCACAGAACTCCTGCGAGATGCAACTGATCACTACCTGTTCGTGTCTTCAATCTCCGCGTATGACATCGAAGGCTTCGGTTGGGAGTACAAGGATCGCATCGTCATGGAGCCGATCGTTGACGAAAGCTTCACCAGAATCTCACCACCAGAGGGTTGGATGGACGGAGATGATGCACCCTACGGGCTGATGAAGACATTAAGTGAGGACATCGTGCATGCAGCCTTCCCAGGCAGCGCCACCGTTGTCCGCCCCGGCCTCATCGTGGGTCCGGGAGATCAAACTGATCGGTTCACGTACTGGCCGGTGCGCATTGATGAGGGTGGGGAAGTGCTCGCACCTGGAAATCCCCTGCATGCAAACCAAATCATTGATCAGCGGGATCTAACCGAGTGGATTGTGCGTCTTGCTGAGAATGGTACTACCGGAGACTTCCACGGTGTTGGGCCTGATTACAGGCTCACAATGGGAGAAATGCTCGAAGAAATTGGTACTGTGGCATCAAACCCGTTCGAACTGACATGGGTTCCGGAAGACTTTTTGGAAAGTCATGAAGTAGCACCATGGAGAGACCTTCCAGCTTGGATCCCAGGGGATGCCTTGATGTTTGTGACATATGAAAAGGCGGTCGACGCTGGTCTGACCTTTAGACCACTTTCCGTGACAGCACACGACACGTTGGAATGGGACAAGACTAGGCCAGCCGAAGAAAGAGAGAACCGAGGTTTTGGTTGGACTCGGGAGCGAGAGAGAGAGATCCTCCAGGCCTGGAATGCCTCTCAGGCGTAGCAGCAACTTAGGGGACCGGAACGGTTTGATGACCGTATAAGGATTGCTGCGCTGATCAGCTATTAACGAATGATCGTCTGTGGGACTCTCGTAGTAGAATTCAGAGTTTAACTATGGAGGGCTGAGGTTGGTCTTTGCTCAGAAATTGTGTCCCCAGTATCGCAGACGCGCCCTCATGTGGTTGGGTGTTGTGTGCCTTGGACTGGGCCTCAATGCTCCGTCAAATATGTTGTCGGCTCAGGCGAGTGACGTAACAGGAATCGTCCGAGATTCTCTGAACAACGAGACGCTTCCGAATGCGGTGGTCTTCTTGGTAGGAGAGCGCTTCAGAACACTCACTGATGAGTTTGGCCGCTTTACGTTAGTGAATGTACCCATAGGAGAATACACTCTGCGGGTAGAGTACCTCGGGTACCTGCCTCTTGAATTAGAGATCACTGGGGATTCAGCAACTCCTCTGTCTGTTCTCATGACGCCGGATGCTTTTGAGTTAGAGGGTGTCACGGTCGAGACAAGTACGGACATCATTCAGCCGACGGACGAGATCAGTGTCATCAAGCTTTCTCCTCGAAAGCTTGCGACACTGCCTTCGCTCGGAGAAACCGACATCTTCCGAACCCTGCAACTTCTTCCAGGAGTGAGCGGGACCAATGACGCAAGTTCGGGGCTCTTCATTCGTGGAGGGACGCCCGATGAGAACCTTGTTCTTCTCGATGGTATGACGGTCTACCATGTAGACCACTTTTTCGGGGTATTCAGCGCATTCAACGCTGATGCAATCAAGGATGTCCGTTTGTTTAAGGGTGGATTTCCTGCCCAATACGGTGGTCGCACCTCTAGTGTTGTTGAGATGATCGGTAAGGCCGGAGACAACGAAGATTTCAACATGTCAGCGGGCGTGAATCTCTTGAGTGCCCGTGCAGTTACAGAGGTACCTCTAGGTGGGAAAGGCTCATGGCTCGTGTCGGCCCGGCGCTCCTACACCGATGTCATTCGGACTGGGCTCTACAATAGTATCTTCAACACACTTGAAGGTGAGGAAGAAGAGGAACCCCAGCCGACTCGCCCAGGAGGACGAGGTGGTGGTCCCGGTGGCCGTGGGTTTGGCAACTTTCAACAGCAGGCGATTCAGCCCGATTTCTTTTTTTATGACCTGAACTCTAAGCTGAGTTACTCACCAACTGACTCCGACGTCATTGCACTCTCGGTATATGCTGGTGAGGACAAGTTGGACGAGTCGTCTCTAGGTAGTGAGATCACAACCCCCAATGGTCAGACAAGGCTTACCCCGGATCGGGTGGATGTCTCTGACTGGGGCAACCGAGGGGCTAGTGGTCGCTGGTCACGTGCCTGGGGTAGTCGTTTCACGAGCGATGCGCTTGTCGCGTATTCGGAGTACTTCAGTGAAGCCGCACTCGACGTGGCATCTACCCGGTTCTCACGGGGTTTCCGGGAGGACAATGATGTCACTGACTTTACCGTCAGGTTAGACAACACCTGGCGCCCATTTCAGGCGTCTGACATAGGATTTGGCTTCCAATTTACTGACACCGATGTCGCGTACAGCTTCCAGCGGCTTCAGGGAGATTCAGTTCGTGGCGGATTAGACCTCGGGGGCACGGGCGCCCTCACGTCTGGGTATGCACAACATCGTTGGCTACCCTCTGACCGGTTCGACGTAACCGTTGGAGTTCGAGCTTCGTCCTATGACCAAACAGAGAGCCTGTACTGGGAGCCACGTACCTCTTTGCACTTCAGGATCACTGATCAAGTCCGGCTAAAAGGTGCATGGGGTCGCTACTACCAGTTTGTGAAACGGATTGAGAATGAGGATGTGCTTGAGGGGAGTCGAGATTTCTGGGTTCTTGCCGGTGAGCGACTGGATCCATTGTTCGCGGAACACCGAATTATTGGCGCGAGTTGGGAAGACGATGATTATCTCTTAGATGTTGAAGCCTACCAAAAGGATCTGAATGGCGTTTCTCAGTTTTCTACCAGGTCCAGACGTAGGCCCGGCCAGGCGCTAAGCGATCTATTCTTCAGTGGCACGGGTGAGGCGCGTGGAATTGAGTTTCTAGCTCAAAAAAAGCGAGGTCGTCTGACTGGATGGATCAGCTACACGCTTGCTGATGTCGATTACGAACTCGAGGGTTTCAATGACGGGAATCCCTTTCCGGCCAGTCATGATCAACAACACGAGTTCAAAACCGTGGCTAGCTACCAAGCGGGCCCGTGGACGTTGTCGAGTACTTGGGTTTACGGGTCAGGCAGACCGTATACGATCCCAGAAGCACAGTACCCGATAGAACTTTTGGATGGGCGTATGCTTTCGTATATCCACGTCGGTGAAAAGAATAGCCGACGGCTACCTGCTTATCATCGCTTGGACATGGCAGCTACGAGGCGTTTCGAAAGTGATCAGTTTTTCTATGAATTGAATTTGTCACTCTTCAACGCCTATGGACGGAACAACATCTGGTACCGCCAGTTCGACTTGGACGAACTCCCGATGATTGTCACAGATGTTAAAACACTCGGATTCACCCCGAGTATAGGACTTCGGGTAGGTCTGCGATGAGAGAAAGTATGATGCGGAATGTGCTGACGATGTTTGTTTGTTTGCTGGGGTCCATGGCGTGTGGAGGGGACTTGGATTTTGTGGCTCCCGACCCGGACACATTCGTTATTCAAGCATTTATTTTTTCGGATGAGCCGGTCGAGTGGGTGACGGTAAGTGGTGTGCTGCCAGTTGATGCCGATTCAACTGAGGTAGCGCCGGTGATATCCAATGCAGAGATCACGATATTCAGGGGGACCGAACGCTTTGATCTTCAGCCCACTTCGGGTGAGCCTGGCCGATACCATTATCCAGGTGACGACCTCGATATCCAGATTGGGGACGTGTTCCGCCTCGAAGCGACAGTGAATGGTCGAACCGCTAGAGCGGAAACTGTTGTGCCTGTGGCCCCCATCGGACTGGGCTTGTCTTCCGATAGCTTGATTGCTCCGACTTTTCCTCCGCAGCGCGGCCAGGGCCCAGGAAGGCTTTTGAACGCGAGAATCACAGCCCAGTGGACGAATACAGGCGACCAACTTCATTTCGTGGTCATAGACAATATAGAAGAGGCACCGCAGATCCTGCCGACTACAGCGATTTTCTCACGCTTCGCCTCGAGGCTTGTCCAGCAACCCACCGCAGCTGATAGCTCAGTGGTGCATGTGGTAATGCTGACCCACTACGGACAACACCGTTTGAAGCTATATCGGGTGAACGAAGAGTACGTGGACCTATATAGGGGGCTCCAGCAGGATTCACGCGACCTCAATGAGCCGCCATCCAACGTCCATGGTGCACTCGGAATCTTCTCGGCGTTCAGCGCTGACAGCTCATTCTTTGAGGTCCGCTAGGCTGCTCAACAGGAGGTTCGGGAAGTGCTCTGACCTATGTAGACTTATGGCCGCACAATCACAGTCACGTCTTCATAGTTGATCAGCCCACCGTCGTGAGCGAGTGCTCTCAATACGTAGGTTCCTGGCTCACTGAACGTTGCTTGCACCGTCCATCTGTTGTCCGGGGGGATTGGTGGGGTTTGCCAGCCAGCTGACCACGGTGAATCCCCGCCATCTCTGCGGTCCTCCCAAACCTTGGTCTGACGGGGGTCAAACGTCACTTCACCAGGACCTCTATACCTGAACCACGAAAGCCGCAGTCCGGTAGCTGAATTGGGCACGAAATGGCTTTGGCCGATAGAACGTGACGAGATTGATTGTCGGCCCGGCTTCCCATCATCAGTTGCAATCGCACTTAGGGTAACTGGCTCCCCGACGTCTACGGTCATCGTCTTCTCACTCTCAACCGTAAGCTCGGGTGGGAGGTTCCCCGTCAGCGAGGGCCGGAAACCGGTTTGTCCTCCCGCACCGAAGTTGGCGCTCATGA
>CAWVZF010000103.1:0-6078 GCA_963934665.1 uncultured bacterium
GCGCACTCTTGAGCACATTGTTCAAGCCGCCTTGGAGATTCTTGAGGAACAGGGCCATACGGCCCTGACGGTTCAAGCCGTAGTTGCCCGAGCGGATTCCTCCGTCGGTTCCTTTTATGCTCGCTTCAGTGGAAAGGAAGACCTGCTGCATTACCTCGGGGAAAGGGTGTGGGACGAAGCTTTGGAGCGGTGGGATGGTGCCATAAGGTCTCACGACTGGTCAGAAATCGATTTACAGCATGTCGCGGAAGGCTCAGTAGGCCTGTTAGTGGACATTGGAGTGTCTAGGGCCGTTTACTTACGGGCACTGGATCAGGCACGAGGAATGGGTGGGTTAGCCTACAATAGGTTCCGGGACCAAGTCTTAGGTGACGTAGCCGAGATCTTACTTGAGTGTCGGGGCGAGATATCTCACCCCGAGCCCGATCTTGCGGTACGACTCGGTCTTCTGGCTGCGGAGGGTATGATTCAGGGGAATCAGGCTACTCTTGATGGCCCTGTCCCGAGAGAGATCCTGGCGAGCGAAGCTGCCAGGATTCTCCTTCACTACCTGACTGCCGGAAGTCCGCCTCAGGCTCCTATTAAGGCTTCGGAAAAAGTTGATTTCTTCGATATCTGGAGCTAACTGGTTCATCTACGGTGGAGCAATCACGGTGTCTTCAGTTCGGATGCCTGTGAGTAGACGGTGAACCCTGGGGCTTCTCGACTGGTACTATCTCCTGGGTCCAGTGCCTGATCCGCAACTAGGTTCGTGGTTAGTCAGTTGATGGTTGGCGAGTGACTTTTTAGCAAAATTCAACGAGAATTGGTCCGATGGTGATAGGCCTCAGTGGCTCTTATGGGGCTAGGTTATAGTCAGGAGATAGCTTGTTTGACGTGTTTGTGACGAGATCAGGAATCAGATGAACTTTTGGGAGCGCCTTGCAGGGTCATTGGCTGTTCTCTTGATACTGGTTGCGGCGGATGTGCTGCCGGGAAGAGCACAGGATACAGCAGAGCTCAGTGGGATCGTCTACGACAGTACGTCTATGGGCCCGCTGGCTGGGGCGCGGGTGGGGGTCATTGGCACCAACTCAGTGACCGTGGCAGGTTCCGACGGAAGATTTACGCTAGACAGCATTGTAGCAGGAACCCACTGGGTCTCATTCTTCCACCCAAGGCTTCAAGAGCTAGGAGTGAGCCCTCCTTCGCGTCAGGTCACATTCCGTAGCGGTGAGACGGTTACGATCGAGCTTGCAGTACCTTCGGAGACGACACTGCTCGCGGGTTGGTGTGTAATCGAGCAGCCCGGACCTGGGTATGGTGCGGTTTCGGGCATTGTAACGGATTCACTCACGGGCGTGCCAATGCCCGGAGCACTGGTCACCCTGGAGCCAGGAGCCACATCAAGGTTTGGTATAGGGATCAGGAGGCCGACCGAAGTAAACACGGATGACAGCGGGTATTTTCGGATATGCAATGTGCCAGCTGAAACAGAAATGAATCTCCAGCCTCACTTTGGGCGAAGCTCAGGAAGGACCGTGGTGATCTCGATCGGGGCTGGCTCGGGTGAGATCCAAGATCTTGTGATGTTGGTATCTGCGGAGGGGACCCTCAGCGGTTATGTAGAAGACTTTGCTTCGGGAGAGCCAGTGCAGGGCGCTTCCGTCACGGTAGCTGGTACTCAAGGTCTAGTGCTCACTGATCAAGAAGGTCGCTTCATAATGGACGACCTTCCTCCTGGTCGGCATCTGGTAACGACCGACCACATCGCCTTCGAGCAACGAACAGACTCTGTCACAATTTTCAGCGAAGAAGTTGTTGATATTGAAGTACGACTAGCTGTCGAAGCCCTCGAGCTGGATGGCCTTGTTGTTACGGCCAGAACCCGGTTTGGGCGCACAAGCTTACTAAACGATGCCAAGAGGGCAGACTTTATCAGTCGCGAAGAGATAGAGGCACTACTTCCGAGGACCACGGCAACGGTAGACCTGCTCAGGAACGTTCAGGCACCAGGACTCCGGATTCGGGAGATTTCTACGGTCGATGCAGTTACTGGCGTACCCATGCCGGGCCTCTGCATCGAGGTCAGTCGGCGATCCGGAGGGCAGGGATGTGCTCCAGCTGCAGTCTTTATCAACGATGTTCCGGTGCCCTTTCCGGAGCAAGCAATTATCGATATGGACCCAAATTTTATCGACCGGATCGAAGTACTGAACCCCGTTGATGCTTCGTTTCGTTTCGGCACAATCGCGGGTAACGGGGCCATCGTGATCTATACCAGGTAAACAAGCGACATCCAGAAGGAAGGCTCCCCGAACAAGAAGGGCCTAGAACGCTAGCTCTTCGGGGGCCAAGGAAGAAAAGAGGATGTTCGTTTGATGTATTCAGAGTAGCCAGGTCGTGAGACACTCAGCCCCTCCTCAAGCATCGGGACTCCCGAGAAGCGCAGAAGCAGGAACGTAATCAGGATTGGCCCGACGATAGCCCAATACGCTGCAGCACTGACAGCTATCAGGTAGAGCCCCCACCAGAGCACGGCTTCACCGAAATAGTTTGGGTGCCTGCTATAACGCCACAACCCTGTGTCGAGTACGTGACCTTTATTGGTAGGCACAGCCCGGAATAGAGCGAGCTGGTTGTCGGCGATCGACTCAATAGTTAGCCCGATCAAGAACACAACCATCCCAAGAATGTCAAAGAATCCGAGTGGCGCTTGAGAGGCTATAGAGCCAAGGATGGGTAAGGATATGACCCATAGTAGAAGGGCTTGAAACCAGAAGATGGTGAAGAGGCTAATCAGCGGAAATTGTTTTCCACGCGCTTTTCTCATTGCTGCGTAGCGCGGATCTTCACCCTCTCGCCTGTTACGCACATATAGATGGTAGCCGAGGCGGGCTGCCCAGAGAGTGACAAGGCCTAAGACGAGAGTGCCGCGGTCCGGGTATCTGCCATCTACGAGGTAGTAGGTGATCGATGCTATTGCGAAGCCCGGTCCCCAGAATGGATCCACTATGCTGGCGTCTTTGAGTCGTAAGCTGATGAGCCAAAGCAGCGTCATTGAACCCAGCACGACGAAGAAGCCAGAGGCGGCAATGAGTGTCAAATCTGTAGCCATGCCAATAATCTAGCCTGGTTAAGATGAAGTTTGCACAACTTGTTACCCTGGACCTAGGAAAGTTTAACTGCTAAAGGTTCTCGACTGCTCTGATAGGTTGCGCAGACAGGCCTACCGGTTGGAGGTTCTCCGCCGCCGAGTCCCGTTACTGCTCGGGAAACACTCATATTCTACTTCGACCACTGTGCGAAACTTCTGACGCTCACCTTCATGGATATCAATAAGATTGTGCAGCCTTGGTCTCGGTTGCTGGCCACCTCTTCCGTGCTTGGTACCCTGGCTCTGATTTCCTCGCCAGCATCAGCATTACAGGTTGAGCCAGGCCAGCAGGGCAGGAATGTGGAGGGTGGTTATGATCATGAGTTGGCACCGGTTGCCAGGGCAGTTCAAGCAGGTGAGTCCTTAACCGTTGATGGACTTCTCGAAGAAGAGATTTGGTTGCAAGCATCTCCGATTTCGGAGTTTCTCCAGACCCTTCCGTTCGAGGGTGAATCCGTAACTGAGAGGACTGAGGTGCGCATCGTCTATGACGAAGATGCAATCTATATCGGTGCGCAGCTCAGCGATCGGAATCCAGTGACAACTCGATTAGCGCGTCGTGATTCTCAATTGGGTGATTCAGATTCATTTGTCTTTCTAGTCGACAGTTATCACGATCACGAAACCGGTTACCGTTTTTGGACAAACCCTTCCGGGGTGAAAGGGGATGCAACGGTAAGAAGGAATGGAACCGGTAGAGGTGATACATCGTGGGATCCAGTTTGGGAACTAGCGACGTCTATTACTGATTCGGGGTGGGTTGTAGAAATGCGCATCCCGTTCAGTCAACTCCGGTTTAGCCCAGAAGACCAACAGGTTTGGGGAATCCAGATCGAACGGAACATTCATCGGAACCAAGAGAACGCCACCTTCCCATTTACTCCGAACCTAGAGCGTTCCGGAGTCTCTCGATTTGCTCATCTACATGGGATCGAGGGCATAGAGCCTGGTCAGCGATTGGAGCTACTACCGTATGTGGTCGCTCGTGGGGAATACCTCCAGAGTAAGCAACCCCTAGGTGTCAGCTTCAATAACCCTTACCGAAGTGGAGCAGATCACTTTGGAGGGGTCGGTCTGGATCTCAAGTATCGACTTGCGTCCAATGTGACCTTGGATGCGACAGTCAATCCGGACTTCGGACAGGTGGAGCTAGATCCAGCGGTGATCAACCTCACAGCGTTCGAGACGCGGTTCTCTGAGCGCCGCGCCTTTTTTGTTGAAGGAGCGGGCATATTCAACTTCAGTGAAGGTGGACCGATGGGAAGTGTCGGTCGGCCTCCGCAGCTAGCCTACTCCCGAAGGATCGGCCGCTCACCAAGAGGTCGTGTTCCCTCAGATGCAGTCTTTTCCCAGGTCCCGAACGCCACAACCATCCTCGGCGCGGCAAAAGTTACGGGCCAAGTGGGCGATGGTTGGTCGTTGGGGATCTTAGAGGCAGTTACCGGGAAAGAAACGGGTTCCTATACCACCACCGATGGGGAAGCTCGCGAAATCCTAGTAGAGCCTGCAGCCAATAATTTCATTATGAGATTACGACGCCAGGTCGAGGGAGGCGCGACTCGGTTTGGGGTGATAGGAACAGCACTTAACCGTGACCTTTCGGGGACGACACTGGTAGGCAGACTTCATTCTTCCGCGTACTCCGGCGGAATCGATTTTGCCCACGAATCAACTGACCGTATGTGGCTCTTTAGCGGAGCCCTCGCTGGTAGCTATGTGCGTGGCGATGCAGAGCAGATCTTACGCACGCAAAGGGCATCAGCTCGCTACTATCAACGGCCGGATGCCGACCATGTTGATGTGGATCCATTCGCGACGTCGCTGAAGGGTTTCTACGCGATGGGGTACATTGGCAAACAGGCCGGAACCTTCACAATGAGGAACGGCATTGCGTTCGTGAGCCCTGGGCTTGAGGTCAATGATGTCGGGTTCCAGTCACACGCAGACCGCATCCTCTTTGATACACACTACCAGTTCAACGAAATAAATCCCGGGAAAATTCTACGGTCCTGGAACGTCAGCATGAGCCCCGACGCTGTCTGGAATTTCGCAGGAGAGCGTGTCTTCGCGAACGTAAATAGTAGTCTTTCGTTCGAGTTCCTTAACTACTGGCGCACTTCGCTGAGGATTCAAGTTGACCCGTGGACGGATGATGATCGTCTAACCAGGGGTGGGCCGATGGCGCGTTCTCCGAGCAGCTTTGCGGGGAACTTCAATCTCAATTCAGACGGAAGAAAAGCTGTAGTGCCTCGGCTCACATATTCATGGAGATCGAACGATGCTGGGGATTGGAACAGGAGTGTGCAACTGAATCTGAATGCACGCGTTAGGGAGACTCTCCAATTTAGTCTCGGCCCGTCCTATACCAGGTCATACTCAACAGCTCAGTACATGCAACGGATTGAGGACCCTCTGGCTGTGGCGACCTTTGGATCCAGATATGTGTTTGGTGAACTGGACCGGACACGGTTCTCGATGGTGACTAGGGTGAACGCCACATTCTCCCCCAGGCTTTCCCTTCAGTTGTATGTAGAGCCTTTCGTCTCAGTCGGAGATTATGGTGGGCTGAAAGAATTTCGGTCCCCTGGAACATTTGACTTCCAGAAATATGGCACAGACGCGGGGACGGTAATTCAGGAGCAAGATGGGCGTTACAATATCGACCCTGACGGAGCAGGCCCCGCTGGCAACTTCCGGGTCTCCGACCGGGACTTCAGCTACCGAAGCTTGCTCGGGAATGCAGTGCTGCGATGGGAATGGAGGCCAGGAGCAACGCTGTTCCTCGTGTGGCAACAACGTCGGATCAACTCGATCACAGGTCACGGACAGGATGGTGCATACCCATGGGTTGGGACCTTTGATTTAGGTAGAGACCTAGACGACATGTTTAACATTGCTGCAGACAATGTCTTGATGATTAAGGTCAACTATTGGATCAACCC
>CAWVZF010000104.1:0-5961 GCA_963934665.1 uncultured bacterium
GCCCATCCTTTGCAGGATATCTCAGTACCTCGAGGGGCTCTTACACTGTGAATGCCACCACCCGTCATCGATCCATCTCTGCAGCAATACGTGAAAGGTCACCGTAGCGCACGAGGTTAGCGAGTGCATCTAAATCAGGCCCGAGAGACCGATCATGTTCAAGTTCGCTCACAACTGTCCGAATTCTTTGGTGAGCGATCTCCACACCGCGGCCTCCCGTGAGAGGACGCCGGTAATCAATTCCCTGAGCGGCACACATCAGTTCCGTTGCTAATACCTGCTCGAGCAATCCCACTGCGCGCTTCGCCTTTCGTGCTGCACCCAGGCCCATAGACACATGATCTTCCTGATTCGCGCTCGTCGTAACCGAGTCGACACTCGCTGGATGTGCGAGAATTCTGAGTTCACTCAAGAGATCCACGGCGGTTACCTGGGCGATCATAAAGCCGCTTTCGACACCAGGTCGTTTCGCTAAGAACGCCGGCAACCCTATCGAAAGATCAGGGTTGAGCATCCTCTCAATTCTACGCTCCGAAATCGCCGCCAGATCAGTGACTGCGATTGTCAGTAGATCCAAAGCTTGTGCTACAATCTGAGCATGAAAATTCCCGCCACTCACGACCACCTCGGCTGAGGGGAAAACGAGTGGGTTGTCCGTAGCACTGTTCGCTTCTACTTCGAGTATACCACGGACGTATCCTAAAGCTTCTCGCGCAGCTCCATGTACTTGAGGCATACACCTAAGTGAGTACGCGTCCTGCACACGAGGATCATCTTCTTGGTGAGATGCACGGATCTCTGAATCAGCCAACAGGGTGCGCAATCTCGAAGCAGAGGTCCCCTGCCCTTTGTGTGGGCGAGCTTCATGAATCTCTTTTCGGAACGGCTCCGGGGTACCCAGCAGAGCCTCTAAAGACATTGCCCCGGCTACCTCTGCAACCTCCACAGCGCGCTCGGCTGACCTGAGCGCCAAAACGCCGAGGCCAGTCGTTGCCTGAGTCCCATTGATCAGGGCCAATCCCTCTTTAGATCCCAGGGTAAGCGGAGCGATGTCCTCCGTCGCCATAGCTATTTCAGCTGATTGTTCATCCCCGGAATACTCTACGAGCCCCTCTCCCAATAATCCGAGCGCTACGTGGGCTAAAGGAGCCAGATCACCACTCGCACCTACAGAACCGAACTCGGGCACACGTGGATGGATCCCAGCATTCAGCAGCTGCAAAAGTTGCTCGACAACCAGCACTCGGCATCCTGAGTTCCCGCGAGCGAGTGCATTCGCTCGAAGCAGCATTAATGCCCGCACCGAAGCGCGATCCATCGCCGACCCGACTCCAGAGGCGTGACTCCTCACAAGATTCCTTTGGAGGGCTTCTCGTTCATCAGGAGCAACTGCCACATCTGCAAGCCGACCGAATCCGGTTGTTACACCATAGACGGACTCACCCGCATCAACCAATTCCTCGATGAATTTGCGTGAAGCCACCATCCGTTCAGCCGCTTCATCACCTAAACGAACACGAATAGACGTATCCAGAGCCACGCGCTCGACGTCTTCGAGGCTTAACGAAAGTCCATCAAGGATCACTTCACCCATGGTCGACAATTTCTACCCCGTTTCCTTCAAGCGTGAGTCGAATTCTTCTCGAGTCATCGTCAATTCTTTTGTCTCCCAAAATTTCTCGAGTTCCACTCCAAGACCGTCCGCCAAACGGTTCACATAGTTGTAGTAAGAGACAACCTGACAAAGATCCAGGATCGCAGTTTCGTCGAATCCGGATGAACGCAAAGTGGAGACGTCCGCTTCCGTTACATCGTGCGGCGTAAGCGTGAGCTTTACAGCGTAGTCAAGCATCGCCCGATCTTCAGTAGTCAATTCTGCCTCTTTGTAGTCACGAGCGAGAGCGCTCGGGATCTCGGATGAACCAAGTAACGTACGGAGACCCGCTCCGTGGTGATTGATTCAGTAAAAGCATCCATTCACCCCGCTTACTGTTACTGCAACCATTTCTCGTTGGATCCGACTAAGAGGAGACGGACCCCGCATCAGATGTGAATAAAGCTCGATATGATCCTTCATCGAGCGAGGGTTCAGTGAGTGAATCCTGATAATGTTATCCAACATCCCGTCGCTATCCCGGAATCTTTCGTACAGCTCAGCGAGAAGCCCCTCAGCTTCGTCATACGGTACGTAGGGGATATGGGCCATGGACGGATTGAGTGAGGGTTAGGGTTCGGAGGTTAGCGTAAGGCCGCCAAGACGATGGCAACATGTTAGAGAACGGCTTAACCGGGCAACCCACACACGACACCTAGAACACCTTACTAGACTTAGGCCGTCACCTCGGCAATTGCGTTAATTGCGTAGTCCACATCCGCGAGCGTGTTGTAGATGTGGGGCGAGAGTCGAATTCCATCAAATTCACCGCCACGACCCGCGCCGCCTACGCGGTGCTCTGAGTACAGTGCCTGATAGGCTGCACTCATGTCAGCTCCTGGTACCCGAAACACCATGACCCCAGAACTTGTTTGGTCTCCCATTGGTGTGTGGAATTCAACCGTTGGTATGCGTTCCCTAAGTCCATTTTTGAGAGCCCTCGTGATCTCCAAGAGCCGAGTTTCGATCACATCGGCACCGATCCTCTCGTGGAACACAACCGCCTTTTCGATCGCCGCTACGCACGCATCGTCTCTTTGGCCCAAAGATTCATATTTCCTTGCCCCGCCCTCCAGCGCCCGTGACCAGCCTACGCCAACATCTGAGGCCCGCAGACGATCAATCGTTTCTGCCCGGACATAAAGAATCCCGGCCTCTTTCGGTCCCATCAGCCATTTATGGCTGCTCGCCGTGTAGAAGTCACATCCTATCCCATGCACATCCATATTCAGGGCCCCACACGATTGGGCACCATCCAAGAGAGTCAGGATCCCGCGAGAACGAGCCAGTGCACACAGCTCTGTGGCTGGAATACGAACACCGGTCGCGTTCGATACATGGCTGAAAGCAAGCACTTTTGTTCTGCTCGTCATTGCACTCCGAAACGCATCGACGAGTTCGCCAGGAGATTCTGACGCCGGCGGCGTTGAAATTCGGCGAACTTCAAATCCCTCTACGCTAGCCCGTTCATCCCACGAGGTTGAGTTCGTAGGGTGGTTCTGGTCCCAGAGTATGACTTCATCACCAGCCGTCAGATCGAGTCCCGATACCACGGTATTATTTCCCTCGGAAGTGTTCCGTGTTAACGCAATTTCTTCCGGATCTGCACCGATATGGCGTGCTACCGCTTCTCGGCTGGCCTCTTGCAGGGATGAGAATTTTGCACGGTTCTGAAACGAAGCATCGGCGTCCACATCTCGGGTCCATTCAAAAACCGCCTCCTGAACCACAAACGGAGAAGGACAAAGGTTCGCCGCGTTCATTAACACGAGACCAGGGCTGAGTGGGAAACTTTCTTTGACCAGACCCCAATACGCTTCATCCAATACCGCCCCATGACCTTTGGGTGGTAGAAGCACCCTATCTGGGGTCATAGCGTTGGCGGGAGCCGCAGCAAATAAGGCGCCTGCACCGAACGCGTGACTGATAAACGTGCGGCGGTCAGGGTGTGTCATGATGCAGGCCCCGTTTTATGAGAAATCCGTCATTTACTTCTGGATGCTATAAGCTAGTCCCCGATTCGTGCTGAGAATCCAGGCGAAGCGAATGTAATCTCGGAAATCGCCTTGATGCTTCGCGCTCCATACCTGAACGGGATGACCAACCGAATCGGTGCTCCATTGACCGGCGGAAGAGGCTCATCGTTCATCATCCAAGCAAGCATGACTTGAGGATGGCGCAGCGTTGGCATCTCCTCATCGATGTAGTAGCCATCATGTGAAATCAAACGACAGTAGTGTGCAGGTTCTCCCACACCGATCATGTCGGCAAAATCACTAAACCTCACCCCAGTCCATTTGACGATACCCGTTGGCTGAGGCGCACCACACTGGAGGAGTGTGACCATCGAATGACGAGGTAGCGCTTCGAGATCACTGAATTTCAGAGTGCCACTCATTTTCGCTAAGCCACGCGAATCAAGCTTGATCTGAAGATTGTTATAATCGTAATCGATATCCGCTGGAGGCTGGCGTCTATCGGATGAAAAACGCCAAATCGTCCCTACCAGTTCCCCGGCGGCACTGTCTGGGTGCTCCGGTGCAGAGCCGTCTGAGTTGAGTGGTAATTCGGCCCGAACTCTGAGGTCTCCCTCGACGAGTTGATCTGGCCATTCCTGCTCGGGTGCGGCTTGGCTAAAAACATTCTCCGGATCCACCACGCCCATCGACAAACCTGCTACAGCTGAACCAGAAACCTTGATCGCATCTCGTCGCGACAGCGTCATACTGCTACCCCCTTATCAATGAGCCTTATCTCTCCCCTCCACTGGTAGTAAGGGGGAGCCTTCTCGTTACTTACTCGTTTGGACAGGCTGGGTACATAATCGTTTGGCCGAAGCTGATCCAATCACCGCACCGTTCACCCAAGCTCCAGTTCCCGCGCTCCGCCAACCAACCACGTACCCAATACGCCTCATAGGGCCCATCCCATTCACCTTCCCGGTAGGCACCCTTATCCGCTAATTGTTCATTCTTGAAATACGTCTCCGTCGGACCTTCAAGAATCCCTCCATTATATGTCTCAAGCATCCTGATACGGCCACTGAGATAGAAGTACTCGTAGCGACCTTCCTTTTTCCCATTCTCAAGAACCCCACTTTCGCTAATCATCCCTTCTTCGAATCTCGCAAAAACAGCACCGGTGTAGACTTCCCGGGTTTCTGGATCTAGGTAGACATCCCCACGTCGCATCAAGTCACCAAGATCCGTCGATGACTGAGCATACAGGTCTGCGGCTCCCATTAAGCTGATGCTTATCAGAAACAACGCCATTCTCTTCATTAGATCGCCTTACAGTGCAAGTCTAAATTCGCGAGCCAGATCCATTATAGATGCTTCCCTAGGTCGAGGGTCAAGCCCTTTCTGACAGATTCAACCACCTTAGTTCGGCCAGACTACACCTTGATCTGCCGCCATGCCTGTGCCAAGCCCTCGGAAGACAAACTTCTGTAACCTTTTCCCCTCATAGGTCTCTGTCGTATAGATGTTGCCTTGAGAATCGGTCGCGATGCTGTGTACGCCAATAAATTGGCCAGGTTGGCGTCCACCGTCTCCGAACGTCGTCAAGACCTCAAGGGTTTCTCTATCTAGGATATGAACTTTCTTGTTCGAGCCATCCGCTAGATAGAGGAACCGCTGCTCTGGATCTCGGGAAAATGCGAGATCCCAGGCTGACCCGGACCCGAGTGTTTCGATCGCCACAAAAGCTTCTCTCACGAATGTCCCGTCTCTTTCGAATACCTGAATCCGATTACTGGCACGGTCGCAAACATAAACGAAGTCATCGTCCGATATCTCAGCGCAGTGTACTGGGCTCCGAAACTGTTGTGCCGGAGGATCCTCAGGGCGGTACGGGGGAACAGGCGCATCATCAGGCCTGTTGCCGTAGGCGCCCCAATAGCGTTTCAGTGCACCAGTTTCGATATCAAGCACCGCAACACGCCTGTTGCCGTAGCCATCTGCGACGAAGACTTCATCTCCGTCTAGGTCAATCGAGACTTCGGCGACTCTACCAAAGTTTTCCGGGTCATTGCTACCCGTGCCAACACCCGGCCGACCAAGTTGTAGTAAGAAGTTGCCGTCACGCGTGAACTTCAGAATGTGTCCGTCATCGGGACCATTGCCACCGATCCATACGTTATCCATGTGATCGACTGTGATCCCGTGGTTCGACGATGGCCAATCGTATCCGTCACCCGGACCACCCCACCAGCCTACCAGATTGCCTTCCGGATCAAACTCTAGAACTGGAGGAGCCGGAGCGCAGCACTCTGCCGAAGCTGGTTCATGAAGCACGTTGAGTTCGGT
>CAWVZF010000105.1:0-5798 GCA_963934665.1 uncultured bacterium
AAGAAGTTGATGCGGAAACAGCAAGACTGATGTCCGCTCTCTTTATTGAATGTCTGGTAGCTCCAAGCTTTTCGGATGAGGCCATGACGGTTCTGAGCCAGAAGAAGAATATTCGACTACTCACCTTTCCAGGCACATCCAACGGGGAAGGGGTAGCCGATTTCATTGCGTCCCATGGTCTCCTCCCTGAAGCTCGCGCGGTTAGGTCAGTGTATGGAGGCATGCTCGCACAAACACCTTCTGAGCCACCGTCTTATGGGTCAATTGATACATCATGGAAAGTCGTAACTCAACGCCGTCCCACTGAAGTTGAGATGGATGATTTGAGATTCGCTTGGGCGGCGATTTTCTCGGTGAAATCAAACGCGATCTTGATTGCCCGTGATGGCGGAGTGCTGGGGATCGGAGCGGGTCAAATGAGTCGGGTGGACTCTTCTAAGATCGCTGTACGCAAAGCGGATGAAGCCGGGTTTGATGTAACTGGTTCCGTCCTTGCATCTGATGCGTTTTTCCCGTTTCGGGATGGTGTCGATGCGGCTGCGGAAGCTGGCGTTAAGGCGGTTATTCAACCGGGTGGCTCGATCCGGGATGAGGAAGTTATTAGCGCGGCTGACGAACACGGACTCGCGATGGTCTTTACCGGACGCAGACTCTTCCGTCACTAGAAAATCGATCGTCATTTCAAGCTATCGGGCTTTCTATCCTTATGATGGGATGACCTTCAGTTGAAGTAGCTAGCGGTCAGTTCCATCTTTTTCTGAGGAGGGGTGGCAGAGCGGTCTAATGCACCGGTCTTGAAAACCGGCGGGCGCAAGCCCTCGTGGGTTCGAATCCCACCCCCTCCGTAAAAGAAAGAGGCTCCGCCCGTTAAGGGTGGAGCCTCTTCGCTCTTGGTCTGGTCCCGTTCTTAGTACGCGACTGCCATACCATCCTTGTGAGGGGTTGAACCTCCTATCATCACTCCTGTCAGGATATTGAACATTATCCCCTGGGCACCCCCTACACCCCCTCTAGTAGTTCTTCTTCTGAGTTCGTGACCCCACGCTTCAAGTTGGGTTAGCACCTCTTCATTGATACCGGGTTCAACGGTGACACTGAGACCGCCTCCGTGATTAATTCTGGGGATCTCGACTGCCTGCTGCATGTTCATTCCAAATTCGACCACGTTGAGAAAGATCTGAGCATGTTGCTGAGGCTGTACCGCACCCCCCATGGCCCCGAAGGTCATGAAGAACTCCCCATCCTTGAATGCCATCGCCGGAATGATGGTATGGAATGGGCGTTTATGAGGTTCAACAACGTTCATGTGGCCCGGCTCACGCGAGAACAGAGCTCCTCTATTTTGCAGCGTGAAACCAGTACCGGGAGGCACTAGCCCGGAACCGAATCCTGAATAGAGACTGTAGATGAATGAGACGGCATTGTGATCCTTATCCATGACCTCTAATAGGACAGTATCACCGTTTCCATTAATCCCCGACTCTGGTCGTTCCATAGCCTTGGTTGGGTTGATCCGTTCGAATTGCTGGCGACCATATTCAGTCGAAATTATTTCTTTGATCGGAAGATCATTAAACTCTGGATCAGAGTTCCATTTCTCGATATCCGCGTAGGCCAACTTCTTTGCCTCAATAACATGGTGCAGGTACTCGGCGGAGTTATGGCCCATAGAGCCTAGGTCTACGTTTGCTAGGATCTTGAGCATTTCAAGAGCAGCAATGCCCTGTCCATTTGGTGGTAGTTCGTAGAGCCTGTAGTTCTTGTAGTCTGCATAGATGGGCTCAACCCATGTAGAGGTGTGATCCTCAAAGTCCTTCATGGTGAGAAAGCCATCATGTGCGTCAGAGTAGTCGACGATTTGTTTCGCGATCGAGCCTTTGTAGAAAGCGTCTCTGCCTTCCTTACCTAATAGCCTGTAGGTTTCAGCTAGGTCAGGGTTCCGGAATACTTCACCAGCTCTGGGCGCTCTCTCGCCATCAAGTAGCCACGTCTCTCTCGTGGATGGTTCTTCGTTGTTTTCAAGAGATCTCCACGCATCGGCGATAATCGGAGAGACCGGAAAGCCATGTTCTGCGTAGTGAATTGCTGGCTCTAGTACTTCGGCCATGGTCATTGTCCCGTACTTTTCCAAAACCTCAAACCAGCCATCGACTGCACCGGGAACCGTCACGGAGTATATACCCCTGATCCGGTTCATATCATGCTTTTCAAGTTTCCCATTAAGTGCGTCTAGCGTCATAGCGTAGGGTGCACGTCCACTCGCGTTTAGCCCGACCAGCTTCTTCTCTTCTGCGAGGTAGACCATAATGAATGCGTCCCCCCCCAAGCTCGTGCTGTGGGGTTCGGTTACTGTCAATACAGCAGCGGTTGCTACCGCAGCATCGATTGCGTTTCCTCCCCTCTTGAGGATATCCAAGCCTGCGTTTGCAGCGAGGGGCTCGCTTGTGGCGACAACCCCACGCAGACCCGATACGGGTGAACGCAAGGTCTCGTAGGGGAATCTCACGTCATCTCCATTCTGGGCGGCTACCTGAAAACCGAGGCTAAGGAAGAGCAAGGGTAGTATGACCACTAGGGTGGCGCCCCTGCTCTTGAGAACTGAGTTCAGCATGTCTCCCCCTTCGGTTCACGTGACGGGCGGTATCTACTATAGGGTTAGGTCATCAGAGGATACGAATCCATGGGAGCTTCTGGCAATCGTTAGTTCTGCCTCTGAAGAGGGAGGTCCTTAACTATCACCTAGTGCAAAGCATCCCTTGTTCATGCTACTGATTCGATTCTTGATTTGCGAGTAACTCGTACATTCTTTGGATTGCTGGCAATGGCGCACCCGGGCCACGCAGAGATGGATAATCCGATGAGTGGTCAGTCAGGTCGACCTGTTCTGCTGCTTGTTCGGCTGTTAGACCTTGGGAATACGCATCACTGGTACGATTCCAAAGATCTGTAAGATAGGATTGAAGATGGTCTATTTTAGCTAGGTCCGAGAATGGTGCTCCATGTCCTGGCACGACGATATCGAAGTCCAGCGTCTTAAGTTCCTCAAGTGTCCCAACCCAATCGGATGGAAAGCCATCTCCCATGAACGGTATTCCAGGTAATAAAAGATCACCAGTGATCAGAAGGCGTTCTTCTGGAAGATGTACGACGATGTCGCCACCAGTATGACCCCGTCCGAAGAAGAGCAGTCGGATTTCCCGATCTCCTCTAAACAATGTCATCCGCTCAGAGAGCGTTGTATTTGGTGGTGTTGGGCTCAATCCCTCTTGGCCATCCAAGAACCCTGCTTGGCCGGCCATGCGTTCTAGAAAGTAGGCATACGTCCGACCGGTTGAGCCCTCATTCGTCAGCATTTCTCGTGTGAACTCGTGGCCTATGACCTCGATGTCGTCAGGATAGATTTGGTTTCCATGAGCGTGGTCAAAGTGGAAGTGTGTGTTGACCACGTATTTGACGGGCTTGTCAGTGATCGACCCAAGTTCTTCGATAAGGGCAGCGGCAGCGACAGGCGAGATATGCGAGTCAACGAGTAACACATCCTCCTCGTTAACAATGATCGCCGCATTTGAGCCCACAGCTACGTTTCCAGTCCCTCGAGCTTGATAGATCCCCTCTACTACGAGCTCAAATTCAAATGCAGGTCCTTCGAAATCTGAGCCCGGGAGGGCAGACATATCAAAATCAGGCTCAGCTGTTGGTGGTTGGCAGGCTGTGAGCACCAAGATGCCCGTCAAAAGTCGAGTCTTCATTTTCATAGGATCATGATCCGTGGAGCTAAAGGGAAGTACACCGGTCTTGCTAACGTTCGCGCTATGTTAGCCATACTGAGTTCCTTCCTGCGATTGCGTTGGCCGACTCAAGAACTCCGACCCAGAAAGCCAGGATGAATCATAGGGTTAGATAGAACCAGTTTGTTAACCTACGAAGCCAGCACGATCTCCATACGTTTGATTCGATTTGCAGCTTCGACTGTCTTCACATCGTGGAGTGTAAAGTTCCCACCCAGATAACGCTGTTCTATTCGAGCCAAGGTAAAAAATTGAGCAGTTGCTGTGCGTCCGACCTCGTTGCCCGCCGCATCATAGAAGAACAGGAAAAACTCGAATCCCACCCCTTCTTCGGTAGACCAATTCTTGAATGAGATATAATATTCGCCTCGGGTGTGAGTTCCTTCTTCTACAGAGGTCAAAGACCATGTGATAGACGAGGCGGTGACATTGTTTCCTAGCTCCTGATCTTCCTCCGTGCGCTCGCTCTTGTCGAGTTCACCAGGAGCCAGTACAACCTCACTTCCGCAGGCAATAATAAGAGGCGAAAGGATCAAGACCCCGAAAATGCGCGCCAGTTTCAGTTGCTTCAATGCACCCTCCCGGTGGCCTGAGACACTGATTGGGCTTGATAATGAGGCCTCGAATGTGTCCGGTCAAAGGCTTGGGCAGCTAACACGCCTATCAAAACCGAACGATGATTTCTTCTATACCTGTGAATGTCAGCAGATCTTGAGATCTTTTGATCCAACTTGGTCGAATGGTTTGTCCCGGATAGATTCCAAGTGAGCCACTTTTCAGGTGGACAATACCTACGAATGGATGACTTCTTGAGGCTCTCGTGATACCGGTTGAGCGCAGGAAGACCGTGGCCGTCAATATCGATGGCGTCGTGATTGGTAGTACAGCACCAATAGTAGTCCAATCCATGACCAATACTGATACTGCGGACGTCGATGGTACGGTTACACAGATACGCCAGTTAGTTGACGCAGGCAGTGAGCTCGTACGCGTTACGGTCAATAATGAGGACGCGGCGCGTGCAGTTCCAGAGATTGTGAGCCAGCTTCGTGAGTCTGGGTACCCAACACCGATTGTTGGCGATTTCCATTACAACGGGCATCTCTTGCTCAAGAAATTCCCGGAAACAGCGAGTGCTCTCTCTAAGTTGCGTATCAATCCGGGTAACGTTGGCACCAAACATCGCGATAAGAATTTCACTCAGATCATCGAGGTTGCGGTTGAATACAACAAACCTGTCCGCATCGGTGTGAACTGGGGCTCACTTGACCAAAGACTCCTCACAGAATTGATGGATGAGAACGCCGGGAGAGAGTCGCCAAGAGATGGTCGAGAGGTTGTTCTTGAGGCGATGGTACAGAGCGGGCTTCGTTCAGCAGACTTAGCTGAACAAAATGGATTAAGGCATGACCAGATTGTTATCTCGACAAAGGTTTCGTCGGTACGGGATTTGGTTTCTGTATATCGTATGTTGGCAGCTCGATGTGACTATCCGCTCCACTTGGGCCTAACTGAGGCCGGGTTGGGAGCTAAGGGGATTGTCGCTACTACCGCTGGGTTAGCCCCACTCCTCCTAGACGGGATTGGGGATACGATTCGTGTTTCGCTCACTCCGAGACCAGGAGGGGACCGCACTGAGGAAGTACGAGTGGCACAGCAAGTTCTCCAGTCACTTGGAATTCGGCATTTCGAACCTCAGGTGACATCCTGCCCGGGCTGCGGGCGTACCACGAGTACTTTTTTTCAAGAAATGGCTGAGGAGATCACGGAGTATATCCAGAAAATGATACCTCAGTGGCGTGCCTCCTATCCGGGCGTAGAAGAAATGGACGTCGCAGTAATGGGTTGTGTGGTGAATGGTCCCGGTGAGTCTAAGCATGCGAACATCGGGATATCGCTACCGGGCACGTTTGAAGAGCCGAAGGCGCCGGTATATATAGATGGCGAGCACTCTATAACCCTCAAGGGTGAGGGACTCGTGGAAGAGTTCAAGGAAATCCTGTTTGATTA
>CAWVZF010000106.1:0-5631 GCA_963934665.1 uncultured bacterium
ACGAATTATACCGACGCGATAAACCCTGAATCCGTGGCAACATTCAATCCGGAAAAGATGGGGAAAAGCACGATATTTCACTCAAAACACATTTTAGTCGGGCTAAATGCTTTTGAACCGGGCCAAGCACACCAACTCCATACCCACGAGGGAATGGATAAGGTCTATCACGTCCTTAAGGGACGAGGCCTATTCATCCTAGAAGACCGGGAAATAGAGATGGAAGCGGGCCTGATGTTGGTCGCGCCGGATGGGGTGCCCCATGGGATCCGGAATCACAGCAACGACCGACTTGTTGTGCTCGCTATACTTGCCCCAGGACCCTGACGCATCCGTCAGAGCGCACCCTATGGAAAGTGAGGACTGCTGATCTTACTAAGGTCAGATTATTGAGAGCCAGTTCGCTCCCTAATCAGGTCCGCTGTCCACGAAGCCCTCGCCTCTGAGATTTTTCGAGCAAGCTCCAGTGATCGCTCTAGATCAGCGATGGACACACCATTGATGACAGCCTGACCAGCCTTAACACGCTCTGACCAACGCACCGAATTAATGTCATCAAGCATCATATTCAGTGTGATTCCAGGGCTGTCATGTATTCCATCATTAGGCATCCCTTCCCTGGTAACACCTTCATCGCTCAACACGTTCGGAGCATTAGCTGGCCGTCTGTAATACTCACCAATGTGATGCACGGCTGCTTCCCCATCCCACGCTGCGGTAAGACGCTCAGCCACAGCCTCCTGACCACTCTGGTTCCCACCACTATCTCCGATGAAGATGATGTTCTCGAAGCCGTGCATTTTCAGGCTGTGAGCAACGTCGGTTAGTACCGCCTCGAATGTCTCCTGCCTAAGGCTGATCGTGCCGGGGCTTGTCATATGTCCGCTTTGGGGCTCAATGCTACCCTCCGGAACAAACTCGATTACTGGAGCACAAACGGCATTTCCGAGGTTGGCCGCGATCGCTGGGCAATTCGCACGTAACACGTAGTTATGCTTCCCGGTAACCAGCCACGGACCATTTGGCTCTATACCCCCGGTTGAGACGATGGCAGTGGTCTTTCCAGAGGCTATAGCGTCTCGGACATCCATCCATGTCATCTCCTCGATCCAGGCTGTTTTCGCTTCGGGTAGAGGATTGGGTGTATCCGAGCAATTGTATTCATTTGCTCGGCAGTCACCGCCACCCATCGTCCTCGGATCCGGTTCGGGGCGCTGCTGGGCTCCAGGGCCAGCTCCACGACCACGACCACCCCGACCTGCTCCACCCTGCCGCTGCGGAGCAGGCAGGGTGCCACCGTTCGCAATGGTTTCTCGGATAAGTCCAGCAGTACTCTCGGCACGGAATCCGACAATTTGCCTTGCGTACTCAAGAGATTTGACTCGGTCAGCAATCGAAACACCATTGATTGACGCAAATCCAGCCGCCACACGTTCATCGAATCGGATAGACCTGGGATCGGCATGGAACATATTGAGCGCTATCACTGGATCGTCGTGAAGACCATCCCCTTCTCCATCGACTAGGCCCTGTTCAGCCATATACTGACCAACACTCCCGTAGTCGTAATAGCCCTGAACATGGCCTACAATCGCATCATCACCCCATTCAGCATTCAGTGCATCCGCTACCGCCCGTTGGCCACCTTGATTGCCGCCACTGTCTCCGATGAAGATGATGTTCTCGAAGCCGTGCATCTTCAGGCTGTGAGCGACATCGGTGAGCAACGCCTCAAAGGTCTCCTGCTGGAGACTAAGGGTACCGGGACTGCTCATATGCCCACTCGGCGGATCGATCGAGCCTTCAGGTACAAGCTTCACAATCGGAGCGCACAACGCGTTCCCAAGTTCTCGGGCAATCGCATCACAGTTTGAACGAAGCACGTAGTTGTGCTTACCCGTCACTAGCCAGGGACCGTTAGGCTCGACGCCCCCCGTCGGAATAATGGCGGTTGTTTTTCCTGAACTCAGAGCATCCCGGACGTCCATCCACGTCATTTCTTCTATCCAAACCGTGGTCGCCTCAGGGAGGGGGTTTGGTGTGTCGGCACAGTTGTAGACGTTGTTCGCGCAATTGCCGCCACCCATGGAGTTGGCGTCGCGCTGCTGCTGAGCGCAGGCTGTCGTGGCCGTAAATAGCATTGTACCGATAACGAGGATGGTCCTCATGGTCTTCTCCTAGTATGCGAACATCTCGTCCGAGACTGGGCGTCAGACGCAAGACGCGCCAGGGGTAAACGATACTGGACAAAATTCACCGATCGGGGTCACTGCTGAATCAATGCGGTCTTTGCATCTAATTTGCTGGGTGTCACCCAAGACTGTTTAGACAGTTGATTGACGGGAATCCCTTAGCCCACATAAACTTTGGGAGCTTCGTCCCGTGAAGGAGTATAGTCCCATGGCAGCAGTTTCAAAGATAATCGAACGTGAAACCAGGCTAGGAGTAGTTCTCTTGGCCCTGGCAGCTTTTTTTACGCTCAATGCTGGTCCGATTTACGCCCAACAAGGCGCGGTGAATACAACCGATTATGGCCATGTGACATTTACTAAGGATGTGGTGCCAATCCTGCAGCGGAGCTGTCAACGTTGTCATAGGGAGCATGGTGTGGGACCGATGGCTCTCGTCGAGTATGACGATGTTCGTCGCAACGCCAGGCGCGTCGTTTATAAAACCGGGCTCAGGGATGTAGCCGGAGCGATGCCCCCATGGTACGTCGAAAAAGACATCGGTATCCAGCACTTCAAAGATGATCCATCGCTTACGGACGAAGAAATCGCGACGCTGGCAGCATGGGAAGCGATCGGTATGCCGATGGGTGATCCAGAGGACGCACCGCCACCGCTAGAGTTCGATGATGGAGTCAGTTGGACTGCGGGAGAACCAGATCTGATCGTCCGACTTCCAGAGTACACAGTCCTAGGCGACCAACCCGATTGGTGGGGTGACATTGAGCCCACCCCAACCGGGTTGACCGAGGACCGTTACGTGAAGTCGGTAGAGGTTCGTGAGGTGAACGATTACGATCCGAATCAAGTTCGGGAAACTGTCGGCGGAAGGTTTGTCTTCCACCACATGATCTATAGCACACGGGTTACTGAAGGAGGAAACCCGTTTGCCCCGGCAACAACCTGGCCAGTGCATGAAGTTGGTAGGAACCCCGACATCTTTGACGAGGATGGAGGTCGGCTTCTTAGGGCTGGAACGAGTATCGTCTCTAACTCCCTCCACCTGCACTCCAATGGCCGAGACACCAAAGCCCATCTCGAGATTGGATTCAGGTTCCATCCTGAGGACTATGAGCCTAAGTACCGAGGTGCGGGCCTTGGACTTGGAAATGCAATAGACATCGATATCAAGTCCGGAGAGAAAGACCAAGAACTACATGCCTATACGGTCTTAAATCAGAACACCAAGATCGTGACCTTTGAGCCACACCTGCACGCTCCAGGTGCACGCATGTGCCTCGAAGCAATCTGGGGTTTCAATGTGGAGACGCTGTCCTGTGTAGGCTACGACCATAATTGGGTTCGAGGTTATGCCTTCGCTGATAATCACCAGCCACTATTACCTAAGGGCACGGTCCTCCACATCACGGGCTATATGGACAATACGCCGGGAAACAGAAACCTCTCAGATACTAGGAACTGGCAGGGTTCAGGTAACCGATCAGTATCAAACATGTTCATCGACCTGGGGATGCGACTCTCCTTGAGTGACGAACAGTTCCAACAGGAGATGGCCGATCGACGAGAAGCACTGAACTTGAATGTGAATGATCACGTGATCGGCTGTCCACTCTGTATGGTCATCCCTGGGAGATAAGTCGATGATGAGAAGCAGTTCTCCTTGTATTCAGGGCGTCCCTACGTTCGTTCTAGCTTTGATAGCATCCGTGAGCCTAGCCCAAGCACCGTCAAGTGCTGAGGCTCAAGAGACGTACTCAAAGGGCCAGAACATCTCTCCTGCGTACGAGGGTTGGGAACAGAACCCTGATGGCTCTTTCAATTTCCTGTTCGGCTATATGAATCGGAATTGGCTGGAGGAGCCAGACGTACCTGTCGGGGTCGATAATAGCTTCTCACCTGGTCTCGAAGACCGAGGCCAACCCACTCACTTCCTTCCACGCCGTAACCGCTTCGTATTCAAAGTCCGCGTGCCAGAAGATTGGGGTGATAAGGAACTCGTATGGACCCTCACGACTGCTGGTAAAACCGAGAAGGCATACGCATCACTCAGACTCGATTATGTCGTCGACAATATGATCGTAGCGTCCGAAACCGGAGCTCTAAACGCAGGCTTTAGTACACCCGCGTCGCGCGCGAACACCCCTCCCGTCGTAATGATAGAAGGAGATACAGTGCGCCGTGCTACAGTCGGACAGCGGGTCACGCTCGTCGCAACCGTCGATGATGACGGACTTCCTCGTGTCAGTACCAGAACACAGCAGCCGGACACAAGCGATGCACCGCCAAAGCTGAGTGCACGGCAACTCCGCCCGCCATCGCGGATTACTGTCGCGAAAGTCAACGGCCTGCACCTGTCCTGGTTTGTGTACCGAGGCGAGGGTGAGGTGATGTTTGATCCCTACCAGGTGAAGGTTTGGGAAGACTCACGGACTGGGGGTAATTCACCCTGGTCTCCGTTATGGCGTGCACCCCCCGTCCCGGAAGACATGCGTTGGGAGGTCGGGGTGACCTTTGATCGCCCTGGGACATATGTACTTCGTGGTCGTGCTGATGACGGAGGTCTCTACGGTGATACACAAGTCAGATTTGTTGTAGCACCTATAAGCTAGCCAGGGTGACCCGCATATAAGATCGGTCTCTGATCTGACACCTAAGAAGTTTTACTGAGCGTGAAAAAAGCCGCCCAGGTGCAGTAAGTCACCTGCTTACGATCAGCCACCGATAACGGTCGGTATGTTTGGATTTCGTTCACGCTCCGAGTTCGGTACGTCGAAACAAAAGCGAGCCTGCCCATTGATGAGTGTGCCCCTTGGGTTGTCAGAGAAGATCTCTGAGACTGCCTCGAAGTCCGGTAACTCGAGGTCACCAGGAACGGTGGCCCCACCGAGCGGGCCCGCGTTCTCAGCCCATCTGCGTTGGTCGCCAAGAGTCCGAGCCTCTAAGAAGAGCTCTATCGCACGCTCTCGTTTGAGTCGAGTCCACGCCTCTACATCTGAGGCAGCCGTCCATTCGCTAAGTGGATCTCCACCAGCTTGATGTGTAGTGGTTTGTGTAGTGTACGTAGCCCTCAAATTATTGATGATCGTCATAGCGTCTTGCCAATCACCGCCCACTAATGCTGCCTCAGCCTGGATTAGACGCATCTCAGCTCCACTGGCGAGACGAATCGGGTCCTCCGGGTCGTCATACTTAGTCTGGTTACGCCACGGTGTTTGGCCAAAACCCAAAAGCGCTGCATTCGACCATGGGAATTCACTGTCAGCAAACCATCCCACTCTAGGATCGCCTGTCTCTTCCCAATAACCGCTCCCGGGAATAGGTGCCCCATTATTCGCGAGGTCTGGCTGTTCACCGTAGTAGGTATTCCACATCGTGTAAGCCAGATATGGCTGTCGGCCATTCGCCCACATAATCGTGTTTCGTGTGGCTTGCTCTAGGTTGC
>CAWVZF010000107.1:0-5595 GCA_963934665.1 uncultured bacterium
CTAGCACCCCTTTGGCGCCTGGATCCCCCATTCGAAATGGTGCAGAGGAAGACCGCTAGGTAAGGACGCCGGCACCAAAGCACGTAGTGAATCTGGATGTGCACCGGGGTCAGTTAGAGCATTTAGGACAAAGTCTAGGACCTGATCAAATTCGTCATCAGGTAGTGGCTGGGATGAATTGATTAGCTCCGCGACCCTTCCAAGCATCGGTTCTACTGGGCCCAGTGAGGCCCGTATGTCGGGGTCTAGATTGTCGAGTTCATATGATCTGGCAAGATCATAAACTTCAAGGTGATGCCTGACGGCATCTTCCAAGCACACATAAGCACCGTTGTGCATGAACGCTGGCTGGAATGCCAAGTTTCGTAGAGGAGAGGTCCTGAATTTGTACCGATCTGCTTCATTCCCTGTTTGCTGCTCTAATCCGTAGTCTTCGTCTTCACCTGGACCGTCAAACCGCGCATTACGAAATGCTGGTAATACTTGAGGCACAGCAAGCACATGCGGTTCAAAATCACTAAACATTTCGTTCGCGTAAGCGTCAACCTTATGGCACTCCGCACAAGAAGGTGGTCGCAGATCTGGAGTGAAGAACAGAAGTGCACCGCGCTTTTGATCAACTGTCATCGCATCAGTTTCACCACGAGCAAAGCGATCAATCGGTGCATCGGCTCTAGTGAGCGTGAACTGGAACTCAGCAAGAGCCAGGGCAATATGCTCATAGCGAAGAAGAGCACCGGCACGAATATCAGGGAAAACTTCGCCGAAAAGCCTACGGTACTCATCGATAGCATTCACACGCTGAACAACTTCATCCCGCATCGCATCGTTATCACCTGAGAACTGGAAGCCAGCCATCTCAACCCGGTTCACCACAGGGGTAAACGCTTGGGCACCGAGAAGGTGATCCATATACGATAAGGAACTACCCTCTGGTTCAGGAAAAACAAACCCCTGCGTGTTATTGAAAGGATCGAACGCAACAGACGTAAATCTCGAGTCCCACATGAGGCGAGGGTAGAATGCAACATTGATAAGAGACGGAGCACGACGCTGGTTATGTGGACCACGACGCCCGGGGCCAACAACACCGTTATTACCAACGCCTATCGAGATCGGCCTCGAGTCATTGAAACTCACATTGGGACCGTGACAGCCTGAGCAGCTATTGTCTCCAGCCAACGAAAGCACAGGATCGAAGAAAAGGAAGCGTCCTACATCGGCTAGCCTTAAGTCGACTGCCCGCCCGAGACGCTCCTCGAGGGACTCTTCAACGAGTCCAGTATACCCACGCGTGCGCAGCTCTCTCTGGAGGGCATCATTCAAGGCTGCATCTACGGTAGGATCAGGTCTCGACCATAGATAAAGCGCCGCAGCACCAGCGATCGCCAAGGTCAAGAAAAAGACAGTTAAACCGGTTCGCATAAGCTCTCCTAACCCATAAAGCTAAAGTTGCTCCTTACCTCGGCAACCGCATCTCAGAACCAACCCTCTGCCCCGCCCTATAGGTCCCACTCTCCTCTAACTGACCATTCTCTCGATATACCTCATAAGTTCCATCCCGCGCACCCGCCTTATAAGTCCCTTTGACCCACAACTGACCATTCTCGTGGTAGCTCTCGTAAGGACCATCTCGCTCACCCGCTCTGTACGTCCCTTTGACCCACAACTGACCATTCTCGTGGTATCTCTCATAAGGCCCATCGGCCATTCCAGCGTTGTAAGTCTCTTTACCCTCTAGTTGACCGTTATCCCTATATCTCTCATAAGGGCCGTCCCGTTCACCCGCTCTGTACGTCCCTTTCTCGAATAACTCACCGTTCTCGTAATACCGCTCAAACGGACCATCGAATTTCCCATCCTTAGACGGAATCTTCATCCACAATAGTCCGGTGCTGTAATAATGATCAGACGGGCCATGCAATTGGCCTTCTTTATACGTCTCTCTCACCTCTAGCTGACCGTTCTCGTAATACCGCTCATACAGGCCGTCGAATCTCCCATCCTGATACGGCAACTTCACCCAAAGCTGGCCAGTCCTATAGTAGTGCTCTGATGGTCCATCCAATTCTCCAGCCTTATAGGTCTCTTTGCCTTCTAACTGACCATCATCCCAGTACCGCTCATACAGGCCGTCGAACTCACCGTTCTTGTAGGTCGTTGAAATCCACAACTGACCATCATCGTAAAATCTCTCGAAGGGACCATCAGCTACTCCCTCCTTGTACATCATTTCCTCAGTTAATCCACCGGTTTCACTGTATACCTGATAAGACCCGTCCCGCTCGCCACCCTTGTAGGTCGTCTTGATTCGAAGCTGACCGTTCTGATGGTAACTCTCATAGGGGCCGTCCCGCTCGCCACCCTTGTAGGCCCCTTTCTCTTCTAATTGACCGTCGTCGTAATACAACTCATAGGACCCGTCTATCTGAGATAGATCCAGAGATGCATCAGCTTCAGAGTCAGTGGCTGAACACGCATAGGATGCGACAGTGCCAGCGACCCCTAAAGTCAGGAAGAGTGAGTATCGAAAAGCTCGCATCAGTTCTCCTGCCCAGAAAAACTAGGCATACTGCCTTCCTCGGCAACCGAATACCAAACCAACCTAAGAAACCATTGCAGAGTTCATTCTTCAGTTCATCGGGATTTGAACTCCAAGACCAATACCCTCGTAACCACGATTGAGAATCTGTACCCGCGCATCAACCCCCAAACGATGACTTCGTGGAACAAGATGACCAATCGCAGCACCCACAATAGCACCCACAATCACATCACTTGGGAAATGACGACCCGCTGCTACTCTTGCGTATGCGGTTAAAGCAGCCATCGACATCGTACTTCCCCACACGAGACCTTTTGCCCAATCAGGTGCGTTGGTCGCGTCTGCGACTACAGTCGATACGAAGGCAGCCGCTGAAAAAGCAACAGCCGAGTGTCCTGAGAAAAAAGATAGGAATACATCGTCTTCTTCTGTCGCAACTCGGAGTTTGTCCTCAGTGCTGAGTTCTTGATTGTGCACATAAGGCCTTTGCCTTCGGACGCTTCCCTTCACTAAGTCCGTGAACCCTTTGTTCAGCAGAAGCAATTCGGCTGCCATAAGCGCCAAGGTAGCTGTGTTTTTCGTAGCGACACTTCTGGAACTCGACTCTTGTTGAGACAGGACAACTGCAAGAGATGCTGCTGTCGCCGTACCCATGCCCCACAATAAGTGGTCGCTGAGAGAGTCCCATTTGTCAGACCACTGCCGAGTCGCATACCTGTCGAAGAACACAACCTCCCCGGTCGAAGCTAGGTCAGCAGCTGTGAACGTCCTCGCTCGGTTTGCTCGATTCTCTCCCAGTAGGTAAAGCCCCGTCACTGCCGATCCGTACGCGATCCCGGTGGGGACATCCCTGATGGTCCAAGAGCGGATTGCATAGGGGAACTCACCCTCCTGTCCTGAAGCAGCCCAGGGTGAAGCGAGAGCGGTTACTACCGCCAGGCTATAGATCCACCTCATCGATCGCATCGACATCGAAGCTCCATCCTAGCCCTCGGAAAAGTTGCCCCATGCTCACCATGCTGACTATGAACTGGCCCTGCAAAGCACTGACTTTGTGGAAAATCCAGGAGCATGTTCACCGCCATAATATCTGCACTTTCTAAGCTAATCTCAGTCCGATCAACACACAGACTAAGCTACATAGAATCATCAAATCGCATCGCTCCCATTTGCGTCAGTTGCCTTAGTCTCGGATAATCCTCCGATTCCCGGCTATCGGGAACTTCATGTCCGGCACTACAATTCAGTGGAGTCGGCTGGTTCAGGCAACGATTGGGACGGAGGAATAGATGAGCGCGTTGGTTCTGATGGTGGTGGGCCTCGGGGCTTTCACTGCAGGGTACCTTCTCTATTCACGCTTCATCTCGGAACACATCTTCCGATTGGATTCGGAGTTCCGAACGCCAGCACACGTCCAGGAAGACGGTGTAGACTTTGTGCCCACAAACCGGTGGGTACTATGGGGGCATCACTTCACCTCGGTAGCAGGGGCTGCTCCAATCGTCGGCCCGGCAATCGCAGTGATCTGGGGATGGCTGCCCGCGTTCCTGTGGGTAACTCTTGGAACGGTTTTCTTCGCCGGAATCCACGATGCTGGAGCGCTCTGGGCCAGCGTGAGGAACGAAGGCAAATCCATCGGGGCGCTAACCGAGTCGGTCGTAGGACAGAGAGCGCGCTCCCTCTTTATGATCGTAATCTTCCTTCTTCTTCTGATGGTGAACGCTGTATTTGCGATCATCATTGCCGGACTCTTCGTAGACTTCCCAAGTAGTGTGATCCCGGCCTGGTTCGTCATCGCGGTCGCGATCACGATCGGATACTTGCTCTACCGTCGGGGTGTTGCGCTCCTGTGGCCATCTATTATTGGCGTAACTCTCCTTTATGCGTCCATGGTCGTGGGAAACACGATCCCTCTCAGCCTTCCCGAGTCGATGTTCGGGCTCGGAGCTTCAGCTTTGTGGGTGGTCATACTATTTGCGTACGCGGCCATCGCCTCGCTTCTTCCGGTTTGGCTCCTTCTGCAGCCACGGGATTACATAAACGGTCTTCAACTCTTCATTGGGCTCGGAATTTTCTTCCTCGCGGTTTTGATAGCTCGCCCCGAGGTAGTAGCACCAATGATCAACTCATCAGTTCCTGATGATGTGCCTTCGCTGATTCCACTTCTGTTTGTGACAATCGCTTGCGGTGCATGCTCCGGATTCCACGGACTCGTGTCCTCTGGGACAACGTCAAAACAAGTGGATAATGAGAAGGATGTGCGTTTTGTGGGGTTCCTCGGCACGGTCGGAGAAGGTGCCCTGGCGCTCGCTGCGATCATCGCGTGCACGGCCGGCTTTGCGACTCTAGGGGATTGGGAGGGCTATTACACAGCGTTCGCCTCTGGTGGCTTACCGGCCTTCGTACAAGGTGGGGGGGGGATTCTAGCGGCTGGCCTCGGACTTCCTGTCGCGCTCGGCGAGACTCTCCTAGCAGTGATGGCCATCCTATTCGCTGCTACGACCATGGATACTGGTGTCAGGCTGCAGCGTTATATCGTCCAGGAAGCAGGCACGATATACAACATCCCCGCCCTAACCGGTAAGGCACTATCCACAATTGTGGCTGTAGGATGCTGTCTAGCCTTAGCCTTCGGTGCGGGAGGAGGAGGAGGAACCGGTGGGCTCGTGATCTGGCCTCTATTCGGGACCACGAATCAGCTTCTTGCAGCCCTCACACTCCTCGTGCTGAGTGTATTCCTACTGAAACAGAAAAGACCTAGTAGATATACCTTTATCCCTTTCCTTTTCCTTCTGACAATGACGGTTTGGGCCCTCGGGATTCAGTTGAGAGGCTTTTACGAGAACGGGCAGTTCTTCCTTGCTACTCTAGACGTCGTAATCCTAGTGACTGCGATCTGGGTAGCGCTCGAATCTTTCTCGGCGTTTCAGAAAGCTCGTACGGGGGAGAGTGGCGCCTAGGCAACCCCAACATGGGGTGGCATGCGTTGCCCACAAAATCATGCCGAATACTGAAGCCAAAGGACGATCTAGCGTCATTCTGATCCGGGA
>CAWVZF010000108.1:0-5371 GCA_963934665.1 uncultured bacterium
GACGGCCAAGAAGACCCCGCACTCGCACATTTCGAACTCCTCCGTAAATAGCCCCTCGCTTGGGCAGGCCTGCTCAGTACAGACACAAAACTGTTTCACGTGAAACAGTTTTCCCCTTAATCCCTTAACTCATTGTACTACAATGGCTTACGGAGATGTACGCTCCCTAGTACGTGTCCGCCGGACCTCAAGTAACAGATTTTGGAGGTCCGCTGGCGATACCCCCGGGACCCTCGCTGCCTGGGCGAATGTTTCAGGTCTTATCTGGGCCAGCTTTTCACGTGATTCATACGACAGTGTTTCGAACTCGAGATAGGGTAAGTCATGGTCCAGCAACAACTTAGACTGTTCTGTGAGCCTCGCAGCTCGTTCCCGCTCCCGTTCCACATACCCTTCATATTTCAATTCTACCTCGACAGCTCTCAGCACCCCCGCTCTCAGGCCTTCTTTCCCAGTTACGCCATCAATCTCTGAGCCACCGACACTTAAAAGATCTTCGGCCCGGACCCTAGGCCTCCGAAGAAGTTCTACCGCTCTAACTGGCCCTGAAAGCGGCCCTGACCCTGCTTCAGCTAGCAGTGGGTCCACGTCCTTTGGAGCAAGTTTCGTGTCGTGGAACCAGGCAGTCAGCGAATCTTCCTGATCAAGGCGCTCCTCAAGCACCAGGGTCTGTCCTTTGGTGAGTAGTTCGACGTCACGTGCCAGCGGACCCAGCCGACGTATGGCGTTATCCTGTCGGAGAAGTAGCCTGAATTCAGCTCGAGAGGTGAAGAGCCTGTACGGTTCATCAACTCCACAGGTCACCAAATCGTCAATTAATACTCCTATGTAGGCCTGGTCTCGGCGAAGAACAAAAGGGCCCTCCTCCTTCACTTTGAGAGCAGCATTGATCCCAGCTACGACCCCTTGCCCAGCTGCTTCCTCGTATCCGGTTGTCCCATTGATCTGGCCTGCGAAGAAGAGGCCGGAAATCTCTTTCAGTTCCAGTGAATGGCGAAGTTGATGGGGAGGAAAATAATCGTATTCTATGGCGTAGCCGGCCTTTGTCATCACGACATTTTCGAGCCCGGGCACCGTTTGCAAGAAATCCCTTTGCACATCGGCGGGGAGCGAGGTCGATAGTCCGTTTACATATAGCTCAGTTGTATGAAGCCCCTCTGGCTCTAGAAATACCTGGTGTCGAGGGGCATCTGGGAATCGGATAACTTTGTCTTCAATTGAAGGGCAGTAGCGCGGGCCTCGCCCCGATATTTCCCCACCATGAAGAGCACTTTTTTCGAGGTTGTCCGAGACCACCTTCTTGAGCCCGTCCGATGCCCAGGTGATCCAGCACGGCCTCTGAGCTGGAACAATCTCCTCTGTATACGCTGCAAACCGAACTCCTTGCTTGTCCCCATTCTGGCGCTCCACACAGCTGAAATCGACAGAGCGACCATCGACTCTTGGTGGCGTACCAGTTTTGAAGCGAGCTATTTCTAGCCCGAGGCTTTCAAGTCCTTCCGCTAATGCTACTGAAGGGGCCTCCCCAGCTCGGCCGGCCCCAACACCAGCTTCTTGACCCATGTGAATCCGGCCACGAAGAAAGGTGCCGGCTGTAACAACAACTGCAGTCCCATGGAAGGTGATCCCCCCCCGCGTCCGCACACCTGTAACTCGAGAACCTTCAAGAACCAGGTCGCTCACCATCTCCTGAAAGAGGTCTAGGTTCTCAAGTTCATCGAGTACACGCCGCACTGCGAGGGGATATAAGCTCCGATCGCACTGAGCTCTTGGACCCCAAACTGCCGGTCCCTTTGACCGGTTCAACATGCGAAATTGGATTCGTGAAGCGTCCGTAGCACGACCCATGACGCCTCCTAATGCGTCAACCTCACGTGCTACAACCCCCTTGGCGATACCGCCAATAGCCGGATTACAGCTCATTTGTCCGATCCGGCTGAGATCTGGCGTAATCAGTACAGTCCGCACGCCTGCTCTGGCAGAGGCGGCGGCTGCTTCAGCACCGGCGTGACCTCCTCCGACCACAATGACATCGTACCTCAGATCCATTACTGAGTCCTCTCGATACGGAACCCGTCAGTTTTGACTTCTTGTGACGGCTCCATGCTTTCCACGGCCTCTACTCTCGCTGCCGCCGGTCCTCGCCCAATTGTCGTTTCTAGCTGATCGAGCAGCGCCGGAGCACCTTTTGCATGAACTCTGACTGAGCCGTCGGGATGATTCTGCACTGTTCCGGATATATCGAGCTCTTTCGCAACACGACTGGTGAACCACCGGAAGCCGACACCCTGCACTCGCCCTGTAATCCGATAAGCTCTCACCGGCGTGGTCATATTTCCCTGGTCGACGGTGTCTGACACTGCTTCAGTTGGATGATCTGCGGCCACTCATATCCACCTTGTCATTTACCTACACAAAATTCTCGGAATACTACATCTAAGACATCATCAACGGTAATCACTCCTAGGACTTCCTCTAGCGCTGTCTCAGCTGGCCGAAGATGAGTCGAAGCTATTTCCGCCGCGAGACCGTCCTCAAGCGAGCTTCTGAAAAGCTCTACCTCAGAGCGAGCAATCTTCAAAGCACGGATATGGCGCTGGCGGGTAAGGATCGGCTGGTCGCTAAGGCCCCCCACTAATCCTGAATAGGCCAATTCCGGGAGAAGCTGCCGGATCTGGTCTAGCCCCTGTCCTGACAGGGCTGAAACTCGGACTGCCCCGGCCAACCCTTTGAGCTCAGTACTGTCCCGCTCAGGACCCTTTGCTAGATCCGCCTTGGTTTCCAGAAGCACGACAGGTGCGGTGATCGCTTCAAGAAATTTCTTGTCTTCCTCTGAAGTGTTTGCAGAAGCTGGAATGCAAAATAGCACGATGTCGGCACCCTTCAGATACCTCAGTGCTACTTCGATACCGAGTTGTTCAACGCGCCCTTCCGATTCCCGAAGCCCCGCAGTATCAACCAACCTGAAAGGGAATCCGCCTAGCTGAACTGTCTCCTCTAATGCATCACGAGTCGTTCCAGGTTCTTCTGTGACGATCGCTCGCTCTTCACCCAGCAGGGCATTGAATACCGAAGATTTCCCTGCATTCGGTCGTCCAGCGAACACAGTGAGCGCCCCTTCTCGAAGGAGTTCTCCTTCTGGAGCTGTGGCGAGTAGTGCCTCCAGTTCTCGCACAACGCCTTCCGCTTCTTCTGCGATCACATCTATGGCCACCGGGGGCTCGTCTTCTTCCGGAAAGTCTATGTGGTGAACCAGAAGGGCCTCTAGGCGTACCAAACTCTCACGGAGTGCTGTGATTCTAGTCGATAGTCCGCGTTCCATGTGCCGCAGTGCTGCACGGTGAAAGGCTCTGCTTCGGGCATCAATTAGGTCTGAAACAGCTTCTGCCTGAATGAGGTCAAGTTTCCCCCGCAGGTACGCTCTCTTCGTGAATTCGCCAGCCTCCGCCTGCCGAGCTCCGGCCGCTAGACAAGCGCCGAGTACAAGACGGGGTGCCATAACACCCCCATGGCAAGTAAGCTCAACGACATCTTCGCCCGTGTAGCTCTCCGGCGTCCGATAGTACGTGGCGACAGCTCTATCGATGACCTCTCCATCGTCTGGCTCACATAGATCTACCACGCTGGCTGTTCTCGGAGCAGGAATCTCTTCTAGCGCTGGTGCGAGCCGGAGAAGTATCTCGGCAGACGCCGGGCCAGAAATCCTGACCATAGCGATTGCACCAGCACCGGGTCCGGTGGAAATGGCCGCGATCGTGTCTACGTCCACACTCGTCTAGCTCCCTCGAAAAGAACGGTTGAGCCGCTTACGCGTAGCCTATCCGCTAGGGCTTGGTGGGGAGCGGCCGAGAGGCTTCATGGCCTGCATCTTCTTTCGCTCCCTGGCGATGTACATCTGCTGAGGGATCGTCGCGACATTCGCGGTCGCGTAGTAGAGGTTCAGCCCACTCGCGAGGTTCATGAAGATGAAGATCATCATAGGAGGAAAGATGTACATCATCATCTTCATTTGAGGATTCGGAGTGTCCATCGACTTAAAGCTCACGTACTGCATCAAGAACATCGATGCACCGAGGAAGAAGGGTAGTACGTAGGTTGGGTCCTTCGTCGACAGATCAGGTAGCCATAGGAAAGGCACGCCACGTAACTCAATTGTGCTCTGGAATACGAAAAAGAACGCGATGAGCATCGGCCAAGGCAGAAGCATGGGGAGACATCCACCGAACGGATTGAAGCCATGTTCGGTGTACAGTTTCTTCATCTCCTTCTGCAGTTTCTCCGGATTGTCCTTGTACTTCTCTTGGATTTCCTTAAGAAGAGGTTGGACGGCCATATTTTTTAACTGAGACTTCATCGCTTTTTGGTTCAGCGGAAACAGCACTATACGCATGCCCACACCAAACAGAATCAACACCCACCCGTACCCTAGATTCAAGTTTGAGTGGACCCAAATGAGGATCTTTGTGATCAGTGAAACGAATGGCTTCAGGATCGTTTGGAAAAACGACCAACCATAGGGATTCACATTCTGCATATCCCAACCGATTGCACTCAACATTTCAAAGTCCTGAGGCCCCAAGAAAAGCCTATACGCGAAATCGCCCTCGGCTCCAACCACTTGAGCAGCCGTCACTTGGAACCCCGCAGCACGACTGCTCTCCCCTCCCCAGAATGATCTGTAGACAAGAGTATCCACTTCAACCACCAACCCCCCTAGATAACTCTCCTCCGTCACGGCCTCATTGCTTTCGCCAGCAAGGATCGCCAAAAGGAAGAACTTGTTACGAAGTGCCCCCCACAGCAGCGGACCTTCCACAATCATCCGCTCTGCTTTACTCGTAAGTGTCTCGTTGATGCCCTCCTGCACGTGGTTGTACACATATCCCATCTCACGTGCTTCCATCGCAGAGTCCGCCTCAGCGAAGGCCAGGCCGTCACCTAAGTCCGTCAAAAGCAGAGGTCGATCCAAGCCCGAGGCTCTACCCCTGACCCGAACCATGTACTCATCTGGACTAAACTCATACTCGGTCTCGAACCTAAATGCGCTCGTAGGATGTTGGTACGTGAAGCGCAGTATCTGTGCGTCCGCACCGGCCTCTAGGGTGAGTCCATCTTCCGGTTCAACAGTAAATGGCACCCTTGATAGGTCCAGGGTATCGGATCCAACCACCAGTTTTTGCCCGAGATACCCCTCTGCTCCGTCTGGGATCAGATCGAGGAGACCGTCGTGGTTTAGTGGCTCAAATTGGGACATTTCTGCTGCATGCAGCCTAGCACCGAAATTGGAGAACTCGAACCGATAGAGTGGGCTGGTTACGACGACCCTCTGCTCTTCCGGGAGTGCTTCATTCTCTATTGCTTCTGGCACCTC
>CAWVZF010000109.1:0-5359 GCA_963934665.1 uncultured bacterium
CGTTATACCAGTCGTTCACCCACTGGAGACCATCTGGGTTCAGTGAAGGAATCTGAAGGAAGATGACGTTGTCAAGAATCTCAAGAATCCTTTCTTCATTAGACGAAGCCATGGTGTAAGCCAGGCGGGCTGCCATCTGACTTGGGCCTACTTCTGTCGAGTGAATTCCGTGAGTAATCATCGCAACAGCCTTGCCATCATCGAAAAGCTGATTGAGTTCTGATTCACCTGAGATCATCCTCGGGTCTGCCAACTTCATTTGGATCTCTTGTAGCTCTGCTAGTCGCGCGTGGTTTTCCGGACTCGTGATCGTGAGCATCACGAAAGGTTCTCCGGTTGTCGTCGCCCCAAGAGTGTCGACAATGACCCGCTGGCTTCTTTCAGCAAGTTCTTCATAGTACGAAGTCAACTCGTCCCAGTTAGCCAACCTTCGGTCTGAGCCCATCTCGAACCCGAAATACTGCTGAGGGGAAGGAATGCGCTGGGCTGCGAGCGAGGGGGCTAAAATCACGAAGACACTAAGAATCGCAGTCAAACGTCGAGTCATTAAAACTCCTTCTATACAAAAGGGGCCCGGCGATTCCGGGACCAAGCACGGTTTGTGGCTCGGCAGAAGATGGTACCGTAGCGTCCACAGGCTTGCAACGGAATCCCTGCCTATTCTCTAGATCTCTGCCCAGGTCCCCTTAAAATCCACGGCAACTGTCCACCTGGCATCTGAATTGCTAAAGTGGGACCCCCCGATCAAACCTTATCTGGAGATCAGTGTGCGTAGGCTAAACAGCCTCCTTGGCCTCATAGCTACCTTGCCTGCATGTAGTTCCGAATCAGATATAGGGACACCTAGCAACACCACCGTCCGACATTTCTAGAATCCGGTAGGCTGATCTAAGAACTCCCAGGTTAGGCCGAATCGTTCTTCCAGGTGCGCGCCCAAAGCCTTCACGCCAAATGTCTCCGTTGCATAATGTCCACCTAAGAGAACAGATATCCCGAGCTCTACCGCATCAAAATACTCTGCATGACTCATCTCCCCTGTAATCAGCGCATCTAGACCCAGGCGAACTGACTCCTCTATGAAGGAGCCACCTGCCCCCGTTACCACCCCTATCTTCTCTAACACCTCTGGGCCACCCTCAACGACCCGGACTGGACCTTTCATTACCCCCTCCAGTTCCGCCGCAAGCACTGAGCTCTCCACACCCCCCTCTTTCCTTCCCCACCATCCTACATTCACGCCCTCGTGCTCTCCGAAGGGTCCCTCTATCTCAAGCCCTAAAGCTCTACCCATAAGGATGCAGTTCCCCACTTCCGGGTGGCTATCTAATGGTAGGTGGCAGGAGTACAGGGCCACCTTCCCCTCAATTAGCGCCTGAATCTTCCGGAAATGCCGACCTGTGATCGGCTCCAAGCCCTTCCAAAAGAGCCCGTGGTGCACAATCAGCAGGTCTGCTCCTCGCTTCACCGCCTCGTTAATCGTCGCCTCCGAAGCATCTACAGCGACAACCACGCGCTCTACTTCTCCTGGGCCGTCAACCTGCACGCCATTTAGTGCCTGAGGATAGTCAGGATATCCCTCGACCAACAGGAATCCATCAAGATATTGGAATATTGATTCTAATTTCATATCTAGCCACCGCCACCAATAACTCCGTCGGGATTATATCGCCATAACTTATTGTTATACAAGGGCTTACGGATTCCGCCTCACCGTACCTAGAGGAACCTATACTCTCCTGAATTCGCTACAACGCTAACGAAACCGTCCGCCTCGTTAAGCTCTCTGGCCCTCTCCACCACTGATCGCGCCGCCCTTTGATGCACTCCCCATGTTTACTGTCCCATTTAGGACTGCCCCTTCCTCGAGCTGCAATCGACGAGCATGTACATCTCCCTCAATCCGGCTCGTTGCTTTTATTTCAAGACGAGAACCAGCCACGATAGTACCGGTAACCTTTCCTGATAGAACGGCATCCTGTGTACTGATATCTCCTTTAACCCAGGCATTTTCCCCTACCACCACTGCTTTTCCTGCTCGGACACTACCCGTAATGCTTCCCTCAATTCTTATGGATCCCTCGGTCTCGCAGTCCCCTGCAATGTTCATCCCTGGTCCTATAATAGAGATGGTCGCTTCGGGAGAAGGCTTATTGCCACTTCTTTCACGTGCCATTCGGCCTCTTCAATCTTTGGGCTCTTCGGGAGAACAAAGTAGCCGCAACGTCTCGCGTGGGCACTAATTAGGCTGCTCGACCATCGTCAGGGGGTCAATCGCACTCCCGTCCAAAAGAATTTCAAAGTGTAGGTGCGGCGCAGTCGACTGCCCGCTGGACCCGCTGAGCGCTATAACTTCGCGCTCCCGCACTTGTTGTCCCTGCTCCACCATCTGAGCTGACGTATGAGCATAAACCGTGGTGTATCCTTCTCCGTGGTCAAGCACCACGAAGAGCCCATACACTTCGTCCGTACCCACTTCAACGACCCTCCCTCCACCCGCAGCCCGAATATACGAATCGGTTTGCACGGCTATATCCAACCCCGGGTGTTCTCCCTGGGCTCCCCGGAGGAGCCCTTGCGTTACAACGCCTTTTTCCGTCAGTGGCCATACTCTGGGTATCGTGGCCCCACCAGTTCCGGCCCCTCGTACCTCATCGTCGCTCTCACTACCTCCAGAAGAGGGAAGCCATATACCTCCATCCCCCGATGGTAGGCTAGGGACAAGAAGAGACCGGAGGCGAGCATACTGTTCTTCCGCCAACGCTAAGTCACCCGCTACTGCCTGCAAGCGAATCTGCTCCTGATTCATAGCCTCCAAGCGAACCGCAAGATCACTAGCTTCAGAAGCTCGAACCGCAAGATGCCACCAGCTTGCGGCCATGCCCGCAAACGTGATTCCTGCAATGAGCCCGACCACGATGAATAGACGCATGCGCCTGTAAGTGATTCGGTACGAATGACTTACACCTCCATCCTCTGGGATTACCATGACGGTTAGATTCTGCCTACCCAGTGGGTTCATTCACCAACCTTAGAAGATTCCTGGCCAGTCATGAGTTCGTATATACGCTCGAAATCTTCAGATCCATGGTACTGAATTTCTATAGAGCCCCTATGGCCTGCTCCCTCTCGAATCGTAACCCGAGTAGAAAAGTGATCTCTCAGTTGGCCTTCAAGAGCACGCACCATTGGGTCTGGTACGGCAGTTCTCTTCCGTTTCCGCTTCCTTCTTGAACTACCGGCCACCCTCCGTTCTACCTCTCTGACCGACCAGCCTTCATTCGCCGCTTGCTGTCCTAGTTCAGACGCGCGTACTGCATCATCAACCGCTAATAAAGCTCGAGCATGACCCGCCGACAGGCTGCCGTCCTCTACCAACTTGCGAACTGAGATAGGCAACTTCAGGAGCCTGACTAAGTTGGCAACAGTTGAGCGGTCCTTGCCGACCGCGGCAGCGATATCTGCTTGCTTCATGTCGAACTGCTTACCCAGAGAAGCGTACCCTTCAGCCTCTTCTAGTGGATTGAGTGCCTCTCGCTGCAAGTTCTCGACGAGCGCGAGAACTAAGAGGGTTTTGTCAGAAGCTTCGCGCACGATGCTTGGTACGTCGTCCCAGCCTAGGATCCCAACTGCCCGTAAACGTCTCTCGCCAGCGATCAGCTCATAGCTATCCGTACCTGTTGCTGGGGCCGCGCGAACAACGATAGGCTGCAGAAGGCCATTTTCTTCGATCGATGATGCCAGTTCCTCTAATTCAGCCTGCACAAAACTACGACGAGGCTGCATTGGGTTCGGTAAAATCGATCCTATCCTAAGCTTTTGCACTTCACCAGGTTGTAAGTCTGGTTCTAAATAGTCACCGAGTAGTGCTCCCAACCCTTTCCCAAGACGGTCGTGGCTCATGCTGAAAGCACCGGGCGAGACGCACTGGTTACTCTATTCCTCTGTGCCATCACTTCTTGGGCAAGCTCGAGGTAGGCCTGCGCGCCCCTAGAAAGGGCATCATACAGCACTATCGGTCTTCCAAAGCTAGGGGCTTCAGCTAGCCTAACGTTTCTAGGTATCGCCGTCCGATAAACCTTGGCACCAAAGTATTCTCTTGCCTCAGCTGCTACCTGTTTTGAAAGGTTTAGGCGACCATCGAACATCGTCAGCAATACCCCTTCGATGTGAAGTCGAGGATTTAGAGACCTCTGAACCAGACGTACGGTATTCAGTAGCTGTGTCATCCCCTCTAGCGCATAAAATTCACACTGAATCGGGATAAGCACTGAGTCTGCCGCTATAAGAGTGTTCAGAGTAAGAAGTCCCAAAGAAGGCGGGCAGTCCATAAGGATGTAGTCGTACTGACTTCGAATAGACGCCAGTGCGTCTCTCAAAACCGTTTCCCGATTCGAGGCGCTCACCAGTTCGATCTCCGCCCCCACGAGATCCCTAGTTGAAGAGATGACGTCCAGGCACGGGAAATGGAGTTGTCTAAAAACTGTGTCTTTTATGGGCGTTCGCCGAACCAATACATCATAGATCGTCTTAAGTTGGTCGCTGTTTTCAATCCCAAGGCCGCTGCTAGCATTCGCTTGTGGGTCAATATCAACAACTAGAGTGCGCTTTTCAGCCACAGCCAAGGAGGCACCAAGATTGATCGCTGTGGTGCTCTTACCAACCCCACCTTTCTGATTAGCGATCGCTATAACGTGCGCCATGAGCCCTCGAGAACCTAAACAATCCTGCTCTAGCGGAGCGGGAGGGCAAGGAATATATCGTTATAATGGGTAACCCCGAAAGCCAACCCTCGCAGATTTAGCGGCAGGTCTCTGACTTTTAGGCTAACCTCCATAGATTCTCAACGCCTTCGTGGTAGAAAATGTCTTGTAACAAGAGAAGGCAATGAACCGGAGAACGCTGATGCGCCGTCACCTAATGAAGGGATTATCCCTGCTCTCACTATCCCTCATGGGATGCGGTGATCCAGCACCTACTGCTCCTGACCCCCTGATCGAGCCATTCGTCGGTGATTGGACAGCAACGGCATTTGTCTTGACGAGCTCCGTGTCGGACCAGGTCTCCATCGACCTTATCCAACTCGGAGGGACCTTCGATCTCAACATTCAACCCAGCGGGAGTTACACTGCGATCCTCGTTTATGCGGGCCTAGGGCAGACGGAAATGGGCACAATCTCTGTAACCGCCACCACTGTAGCCCTCAATCGAGAGTTCCCGACAAGAGAGAATGAGGTCTCAGCCTACCAATTTGTCGGTGACACCGTTCTGATCCTAGACGGGGACACCGAGTTCGACTTTGATTTCGACGGCCAAGAAGACCCCGCACTCGCACATTTCGAACTCCTCCGTAAATAGCCCC
>CAWVZF010000110.1:0-5131 GCA_963934665.1 uncultured bacterium
GGCTTTAACCCTGTCAGGTCACAGACCTCACCGATGGAGTAGTACACCTTTTTGGTAACGGGCTCGTTCATCCTCACTCCTAAAGGTCTAGGAATCTGACTGCGCGTACTACTGCCATTCCTCAGATGTGGGCCCTCTGAGCATCAGCGTTTCCAGAGCGTCTTCCGGCTTAACTTCATTATTCAAGATCCCGTAGACTTGCTCCACAATTGGCATTTCTACACCACGACCTTTCGCCAATTCATATACCGATTCAGTAGTCTTTACTCCCTCGGCTACCGCCTTCATGTCGGATAGGATTTCCTGCAGTGACTCTCCTTGTCCTAACCGGTACCCAACCGTGCGATTGCGACTCAGGTCCCCCGTACAAGTCAATAAGAGATCGCCCATCCCGGCTAGCCCTGAGAAAGTAGCTCTGTCACCGCCCATCGCGACCCCAAGACGAGTTATCTCAGCCAAGCCACGAGTAATAACAGCAGCAATTGTATTGTGTCCGTACCCCAGTCCAGAGGCAATTCCTGCTGCAAGTGCAACAACATTCTTAAGAGCGCCACCTAACTCCACACCAACAATGTCTGTGTTCGTATAGATTCGAAAATAAGGGGTCTGGAAAATGTCCTGAGCCTCGTTAGCTACCTCGGCTGTTCGGCCGGCTATCACTACAGCTGTTGGAGCATGACTCACAACTTCTTTCGCAAAGCCTGGGCCAGAAAGCACACAAAAACGATCCATGCTTTGTGCAGGAAGAATCTGGCCAAGGACTTCATCCATTCTAAGAAGTGTTCCGTTCTCTATTCCCTTAGAGGCACTCACAACGAGAGCATCGCCTGGCACACTCGGAGCAGCCTCAGTCATCACCTCACGTACGACCTGGGCCGGACTAGCGGAAAGTACTACCGAAGCTCCATCCAAAGTCCTCGAGAGGTCAGTTTCCGCTCGAAGTGCATCCGGGAGATCTATTCCCGGCAAATACCGATTCTGGTGAAGGTCATTGATACTCTCTGCTACATCTCCCTCAAAAGACCATATTGTTACTCTGAGTTCGTTCTTTTCGGCCAAAAGCATTCCCAACGCGGTACCCCAAGCACCTGCACCAATCACAGCAACACGATGATTTTCGCTCATGCTACCTCGCTATGATCCTCAACTTTAGTACCACCTCTCCACTTGAATCTACTCTCGGTACCAGCCAGAAGATGCTTGAGGTTTGAGCGGTGAGCCCAGCTAACAAAAATTGCCAGTGCTAGCGAGAACCACACGAGCCCCTGACCACCTTGGTGAGGCGTAAGTGACACAAAGATCGGAAGGCTAACCGCAGCACCAACCGATCCTAACGCAACATAGCCAGTTGGGAATGTGAGTGCGCACCATACCGCAAAGCATCCGAGAACAGCCCACGGAGCAAGTGCCAATAAGACTCCAGCACTGGTAGCCACTCCCTTGCCTCCCTTGAATCCCACCCAGAATGAGAAGATGTGCCCGACAATCGCTGCACCCCCAAATGCAAGTGTCCAGCCAAACGTCGCATCAACCAATCCCGGGAAAAACCATACGGGGACGAACCCTTTTCCTACATCAACAAGCATGACTGGCGCCGCCCAACCAGGGCCGACAATGCGGAAGACATTGGTCGCTCCAAGATTACCCGAGCCGTGTTCCCGTAGGTCGATACCGCGTACCAGCCGGGAGACCCAGTAACTACTGGGGGTAGCCCCAAGCACATATGACAGTGCAAGCAGGGCGTAGGTCATTTTTCCCGACCGGTTCTGAAGCGAAGACGAATTGGTGTGCCCATGAATCCCCAAGCTTCACGGAAACCACTTTCAAGGTAGCGAATGTAGGGCGCGGGTAAGGCGTTCGGATAGTTCGAGAAAATAGCAAAAGTCGGTGGGGCAATAGTTACTTGAGTCCCGTACTTCACCTTTACCCGACGCCCCCTATAAAGCGGAGGAGGCTGGCGTTTGAGCACGGCCTCTAAAACTTCGTTGACCTCATGTGTTTCTATCCGCCTGCGTCTCTCTTCATGTACCTCAAGGATCAGGTCCAGGCACTTTCGAATTCTTTGCCCCGTTAACGCTGACGTAAAGAGCATAGGAATCCAGCGAAGGAAAGGAATACGCTCACGCATTTTCTTTTCGAATGCGGGCCCGGTCATCGTATCCTTCTCAACAAGATCCCACTTGTTCATAAGTAAAACGACTGCCTTACCTGCTTCCCAGGCCGTTCTTAGGATCTTGATATCCTGGGCATGCAGTTCCTGCTCACTCGCGTCAATCAGAACTACACATACATCAGCTGCGTGTACAACTCGATCAGTTCTGAGCGCGCTGTAATACTCCAGGTTGTCCTTCACTTTCGTCTGACGTCTGAGTCCCGCTGTGTCGACGAAGACAAGTGTCCGGTTGTGGTACCGAAATAGTGTATCTACCGGATCACGAGTTGTGCCCGGAATATCAGAAACGACAACCCTGTCTTCTCCGATCAACCGGTTCACTAAACTTGATTTACCCACATTGGGTTTCCCCACAACTGCTACCCGGATCAATGTCTCATCCTCTTGATTCACTGATGTCACTTCAGGAAGTGCTTCCACCACGAGGTCTAGGAGATCTCCTGACCCCTTGCCTGACAGTGAACTAACCGGGATAGGCTCACCCATACCCAATGACCAGAACTCATGATGCCTTTGGTCATTGGGGAGGTTATCAATCTTATTCGCTACCAAAAGCACCGGCTTTTGTGATTTACGCAGAACGTCAGCAAGTTTTTCGTCGAGCGGATGTACACCCTGGTGCCCGTCAACGAGGAAGAGAATCACGTCAGACTCCGCGACAGCAGCAAACGCCTGCTCACGTACAGCTCTATCGAGCGGCTCGTCACTCCCCTCGATAACTCCCCCAGTATCAACGATAAAAAAGTCTCGCCCCGCCCAATCCGCAGGTGCAAAATTCCGGTCTCTAGTTACGCCCGGCTGATCATCCACGATCGCTACCCGAGCTCCGATAACCCGATTGAAGAAGGTTGATTTACCAACGTTCGGACGACCGACGACTGCTAGGACTGGAAGTTGTCCGCTCATACCGACCTCAGTGCCTCCGTAACCTCATATCCAGTACAGATCGATGCTGGTGCAAGTGCCTTTCGGAGTTCATCCATGGGAACATCATCAATAAAGATGTCATCAGCATTAAGAGCTTCAGCGGGCAGGACGATTAGATCCTCGGACTGCGCATTCTGTAGCGCATCAATGATGTCCCTCCCTCCGAGCAACCCAGCTATCGTGACCGTATCACCAAAGTAGCGATTCTCCACGTGCACTACTTCGACGCACGCTTCTGTTGCTGCCGCCAGCGCCGGAGCTCTCTCGTCCAGAAATGGAGCCATAGACCCTCCGGTCACCAATCTAATTCTACGTCCTTCAAATCGAGGGGCCTCGGCCAACCCACGCTCAAATCCATCTATAAAGCGTCGGATCGCACCAACTCCGTTCTCGTACAGTGCACCGTCGTCGTAGTAGGAAGCCTCCGGAAGCGGCAGGCCTGCGATCAAGTACATCTCATCAGCCGCATAACACCAACCGAATCCTCTCCCTCGATCCCCAAGCCTGCGGGCTTCATCAACCTGCGCTATCGCTGCGACCGCTTCCGAAGCCCGAAGTAGTCGTACAGGTCGGTTAAGGTTGTAGCGAGTTAAGCCAACCGGCACGACCGAGAGAGATCGAACTGAGGGTCCAAGTCCCCAAAGATCGGCTATCGTGCGATCAAGGTGTTCTTCGTCATTCCAACCTGGACACAAGACCACCTGTGTATGTACCTCAAGGCCACCTTCTATGAGATCTCGTAACTGATCCATTATGAGACCGGCTCTTTCATTAACTAAGAGACGTTCTCGTACCTCGGGCTCAGTCGCATGCACACTTACATATAGTGGTGAGATCCCTTGATCGATTAACCGCTGAAGGCCCTTCGGTCCAAGGTTAGTTAAGGTGACATAACTCCCGTATGTGAATGAAAGTCGGAAGTCATCATCCCGCAGCCATAGCGTCTGTCTCGCGCCTTCAGGGTTTCCGTCGATAAAGCAGAAGACGCACTTATTCGCGCACTCTCGGATTTGGTCTGGAGCGGGGACTATCCCTATCGCATTGCCTGGTTCCCGGTCGATTTCATAGAAGACGGTCTCCCCAGAAGGAGACACGGTCTCTAGCTCAATTTCAGTGTCAGCAAGAAGGAAAGTGAGGTCGATACCATCACGCACGTGCTCACCGTTGATGCGCACGACTCGCGTTCCGATCTCAAGATTGAGCTCTTCCGCGATGCTTCCAGCTTCAATTTCGGCGATCCGAATCACAAACGCCTCACCGAGTAACGAGGGAAAAGCAGGGTGATAAGTCGAGAAAAGCTAACTAGCTCATATCAGGGCTACAATTTTTGTGCTTGACCTCCGGATGCCTTTCTAAGCAGGTTCGTCTGTAGAGGACAACACAGACCTGCGGCTTAAGAGGCTTTATGCCTACTGAACAGATCTCTGGAGCGGTGTGTTGAGGCCTAACAAATCACCACTTGGGTTAGGCGTAGTTCTCCTCCTTATAGGTCTCTCCGGTTGCGAGGAGATTGAACAGGTCCAAGACCGCTTCCGGGACATGACCCCACACGAGGCCTACCAAGCCTCATTATCTGATGCAGGACTCACGAGCACAGCACTTGGGCGTGACTGGCTTCTTGCCGCACATCAATCCGTTCAGGCGCCTGTTGAGATATCTCTCCCGTTCCAGGAAGAGGGGTTCATAACACCTGAACAACCAAGTGCAGTAGCGTATCGTTTGACGATCGGTCGGGGGCAGCGCCTTACTGCTGAGGTCTCGCTGACGAACGATGAGGAGACGCGGGTCTTTGTCGATCTCTTCCGAATGGCGGAGAATGAAGACGATCCGCCGCGACCAATCCTCTCAACAGACTCAGTACCTGGCACATTCGAACACGAGCCCTGGAGAGGCGGAGATTTTCTGTTGAGGCTGCAACCAGAACTCCTCCGAGGTGGCACCTACACCGTCACGCTCCAACTTGAAGCCCAACTCGCGTTCCCTGTAGAAGGATATGGAGTCCGCTCAATTCAGAGTGTATTTGGTGCAGAC
>CAWVZF010000111.1:0-5117 GCA_963934665.1 uncultured bacterium
AAGAAATTCAAATTAGGATGGGAGATCAGTTTGTATATCCATAGAGTGCTTCTCATAGTCTCAATTGCTCTTGTGAATCCTATTTTCTCAGACTTTGGGTCAATAAGGGCGCAAGAAAATGCGTATCCGTTGCAGATGAGTGCGGGTAAGAAGAGTCACCGTCCTGAAGTGCCGGGGGTAAACGGGCTAGTTACTGCAGGGCATCCTCTCGCTTCGATGGCGGGATTGCGGATTCTCATGTCGGGTGGAAATGCAATCGATGCTGCTGTAGCTGTACTAGCTACCCTGAATGTGGTTCGTCCTCAGATGTCTGGAGCAGGGGGAAACGGATTTCTCACATACTTCGACGAGAGCTCTGGAGCAGTCCGCTCCCTGACGGCCGCGGGAGCGGCTCCAGAAGCTCTTGTTGCTGGTGACAGGTTAGCCGAAGAGCTCAACAAGGGAATTTATGCAGGGGTAGTCCCGGGCCTACTCGGTGGCTGGGTTTCCATGTTGAAAGAATTTGGGACTATGAGCCTTTCAGAGGTCCTGGAACCAGCTATCGAGTATGCTACAGACGGCCATCCTATAGAGGCATCAGTAGTCCAAGCTATCGCGTCTCAAGAGGATCTATTTCGACAGTATCCGACGAGTGCTCGGATGTTTCTTCCAGAAGATAGGGTCCCAGAAGTTGGCGAGCTTTTCAGGATGCCGGATTTAGCCTCTACGTTCCGTAAACTTATCGAAGAAGAAGAGCGTGTATTGCAGCAAGGAAGAAGTCGTAACGAAGCTTTAGATGCTGCTTTTTCCAGATTTTATAACGGAGATATCGCAGAGGAGTTTGTGCAGTTTTATAGGGAGGAAGGAGGGTTATTCACCGAGGAGGATTTTGCGAATTTCAATCCCATATGGGATGATCCGATACACATAAATTATAGGGGCTACGACATCTATTCCTCTCCTCCGACCTCAAGAGGAGGACTGGAAGTTTTGATGCAATTGAAGCTGGTTGAAAGATTTGATCTGGCGGCTCTAGGGTCAGGAAGTCCACTTCTCACTCATCTTCTGGCCGAAGCCATCCAGGTCGCTAAGTCAGATATTTACCAGTATGTGGCCGATCCGAAAAAATTCTCTGTTCCAACGGAAGGCATGCTGGAGGAAAGCTACCTCTCCCTTCGCAGTGGTTTGATTTCAGAGGCTCGTAGCATGGTCTACCCCACTGCAGGTGAGCCAAGAGGTTATGACAGACCCTCGAGTGGATCTCAGGATTCTAGAAGAGGGCTGACTTTGGGGTCCGACAGAGAGCGTAGTCACGAGGGGAGCACTACTAGTTTTTCGATCATGGATCGTGAAGGAAATGTAGTCGCCTGTACGCCAACTCATGGCGGAGCTTTTGGGACCGGTGTCGTTGTCGGCAATACTGGGATCACTTTCAATAATGGAACTCGTATAGGCTCGACGTCTCCATATACTGAGCATGTAAATTACGCTCGGGGAGGACAGGTCCCTATCCTGAATAATTCACCGGTCATGGTACTTAAGGATGGCGAGTTTATTCTGGCCCTAGGAACTCCAGGTGGTGAGACGATTGGCCAGACGCAATTCCAAGTTCTTGTGAATATTTTGGATCTAGGTATGTCAGTGCAGGAAGCAGTGGAGGCGCCACGCTTTAGTTTGTTCGCAGCGCCCAATTTTTACAGAGCTGGTTCTGAAATCACTATGCGGATCGAAGATCGAATCTCAGTAGAGCACCTCGAAGGACTGCAGGAATTAGGACATAGTATAGAAATGGCCCCGTCCTATTCACTGGGTAGTATCCAAGCCATACTAAAAAATATGAGTTTTGGGACTTTCGCTGCTGCAGCAGACCCTCGGCGGGCCGCATATGCCGTAGGCTGGTAATGGGGTGGTGAGCGGCTCGTGGTTGCCATGGGTCCAGTAGTAAGAAACTGATGAAGACGGACAGCTACAGATTTGCAATTGTTCTTGCTCTCGCGACAGCATTTGTCCTGGTCTGGCTCATCGGTGCCGTTGGCGTGATCGGAGTTGAGGGTGACCCCTTCGATTTGATGTATTTCGCGGTACTCGCTGTCGGAATCGTCGGGGCGATCATTACGCGCTTGCAGCCACGAGGAATGGCACGCGCGTTATTCGCGACAGCACTTGCTCAAGCGTTGGTCACCGTGATTGCACTGATCGCCGGAAAGCATCAGAGCAGCGTTAGCTCTGTACCCGAGATCTTGATTCTGAACGGGTTCTTTATCGCGCTGTTTCTCGGATCCGCACGGTTGTTTGGGAATGCCGTGCGGGAAGAAACTCCTGTGGATGATTTGGAAGTTTAGTCCCTACTTCTAAACCATTTGATTATACGAACCACCACCACCACGGATACGAACGCAAGTAAGAACAAGAAACCCACTTCCCTGAGTGAGAATCCTTGTTCGGAATACTCCATCGGTATCCGATTAGCTTGGATGAGAGTTGTTGGTAGCAATGCCACCAGCCTAACCTCCTTTTTGGGTCACCCTGTAGCTGCCACCTACCAGGAGTGTTTTACTCAGCGGATCTTCTAGTCTAAGCCGGTTTCACCGAACCTACCGGTGAACTATGATTGGTCGAGATGTATCCGACCAGAAAGAAGGCATTCAAAGAATAGGACATTTACCCCTATGACACGTCAGATGTCGTCGGTAGCTCTGCTTCTCATCGCCCTGTCGGTTGTTTCGTGCACGACACCGCCACAATCCACGGAAGAGGCTTTGCCAGAAGCCACTGAGGAAGCGGCATCGGATGAGCAACCTGAGGAGCAGGAGGTGGTGACTTCTGCAGACACGATCATTCGGTTGGATCCGAATGCCGAGGACCTTGAGGTGTGGAAAGATAGAGATATCTCGGAGGACCCACCTCGAGAGCCAGGACCGATTAAGACCTTTGGACCACTGACCTTTTTTGGGTTGCCTATCGCAATGACGCCCGAGGATTTGGTCGCTGGCGAAGTGGAGGTGGCATTCATAGCAGCCCCGGTCGATATGGGGAGTGGATATCGAGGCGCTGGTGAGGGACCTACTGCGATGCGTGCGCTCCGCCGTGGGGGCGGCAGCATGGAGACGCTGGTGAAGTGGAGGACGGAACTGACAGGCGTTGACTATGGAGACGCGCCCATCGACAAGCTGAGTCTAGAGCGCAGTATGCCATCGATCCGACGTATGGTCCGGGAAATCGCTGAGACGGGTGCGATCCCTATCATCATCGGTGGTGATCACTCCATCGAATACGCCAATGTCGCTGGGCTCGCCGATGTCTATGGTAAAGAGAATGTTGGTGTCATTCACTTCGATGCTCATTACGACGCTGGAGAATCTCGCACAGGTCACCTGATCACCCATGGCCGCCCTATACGTCGGCTCATTGAGGAAGGACACGTGCTTGGCGAAAACTACATTCAGGTGGGTCTTCGTGGTGGGTGGCCCGGGCCGGATGGGTTCGAGTGGATGAGGGAAAACAATCTGCGCTACCACACAATGGCGGAGATCGATCGTGATGGTTGGGGATCAGTTATGGATCTGGTTCTCGATGAAGCGAATGATGGGCCAGAGTATCTGCACATTTCTTTTGACATTGATGTCATGGACCCGGCGTATACTGTGGGAACGGGTACACCGGTGGCGGGTGGGCTGACACCCCGAGAAGTGTTTCCTCTCATCCGAGGTCTCTGCGCTGAGAACAACGTGGTGGGGTTTGACCTGGTCGAACTGGCCCCTCTACTCGATGCAGGTTACACGAGCGTACTTAACTCCAAGAAAGTCGTTGACGAGTGCCTGACGGGGATCGCGTTGAAGAAGAAAGGGCTCAGTGGCCGGGACTATTTGAACCCGCTCACGCGCCGAGACGGCCGACGGTAGAGTACCGGGTTGAAGGCCCCGTGTATTGAGAGATGAGTAATACGACGTCGCAACCTTCTTTTTTCCAGAGAGCATTACGGGAGCCCGTCGTCCACTTCACGTTCATCGCGGTGATCTTCTTCCTCGTCACTGAATTCGTCAGTTCTGGCGGCCGCGAGGTCATCGAGATTGACCGTCAGGAGATCGCGTGGCGTATCCAGCAGATCGAGAGGGATACTCCCTTAAGTGAGGAAGAACGCAGACTCGCCGAACTCACCTATATCGACGAGCAGATTCTGGCACGAGAGGCTCGCATTCTCGGATTCGATGACGACCAGCGTATTCGGTCTATCCTATCCCAGAAGATGCTCCACATCCTGAGCGGTGGAGTTATTCAACCCACTGAGGCTGAGCTCCGTGCCTACTACAAAGAGAACCAACTGCGTTACGTGCGGGCGCCTTCGGTAACTGTGGATGAGGTTGTGGTGATGGCTGGTGGATCGGGGACGCTTCCTCCCGAGCTTGGTACCGGACTGGATATCGAGCGTTTCGCAGAAAATGAGCGCCTAAGGCATGCCGTCCTGACAGAGGTGACCAGAGATGACCTCTCACTTGTTTTTGGGCCAGAGACTGCGGCAAAGGTATTCGAAGCTGAGCTGAGAGTATGGGTCGGACCTCAGCAGACAGCTCTAGGCGAACATTGGTTTCGGGTTACCGATCGCTTAGATGAAGTGATTCCTCCTGCTTTCGAAGTGATTCTAGGACAAGTCCGATTCGACTGGATCGGCGAAAAAGAAGAAGCACTCCTACAGGAGCGAATCGCCGAGCTTCGAGAACTCTACTCAGTGAAGTTCGTCGGCGAGGGACCCTCGAGGTGAGACGCCTTGCGCGCTTCGCGCCACTCGGCATCGTGGCCCTGGTCGCGATGCTGCTTGTCCTGACCGCTCGTTTTGCAGCAGCTCACGACGTGGGGATCACCTCCGTCGCACGGGTTTTCATCGACCAGGTCGGAGAAGGTCGGTACACGCTATCCATCGTAGATATAGGCCTGCCGCCCATTGGAGATTCTCCGGGTGTGCTGCCGTCCGGATGTCGGCATCTGCCGGAGGAGGGAGTGCGCGGAACGGTGGCGTTATTCCGGTTCCAGTGTGACGACGAGCTTATGTTCGACGATGTCATCACACTTCCCTGGGATCTGGCGGGCGTTGTGGCGATCGCCCGTTGGAGCGACGGTACCGATGCTTCCGCGTACTTCCG
>CAWVZF010000112.1:0-5111 GCA_963934665.1 uncultured bacterium
CGCTTGGTGGAAACGTTGCCGAAAACTCAGGAGGCCCTCATTGCCTGAAGTACGGCGTCACTGCCCGTTACGTTACCGGCCTCACAGTGGTATTGGCTGGTGGTCGGGTCGTACAACTTGGAGGCGTGGGACGAGATCCGTATGCAACACTCGACTTAGTCGGTCTCTTCGTGGGCTCTGAGGGTTGCTTTGGCATAGCGACTGAAATTGAGATTCGCCTACTACCGATCACCGAAGGCGTGCGTACTCTGCTTGGCATCTTCGAATCAGTTGAGTCGGCAGGCCGAGCAGTCACGAAAATCATAGCATCTGGTTTGATGCCTGCAGCTGTGGAAATTGTGGATGGGCCGACAATCGAGGCGGTCGAAGCGAGTGTGTTTGCCGCTGGGTATCCACTTGAGGCTGGGGCCGCTCTCGTGATTGAATTCGACGGCACCGAAGCTGGCCTTGACCTAGATGCTGATCGAGCGCAGCAGTGCTGCCTTGAAGAAGGCGCTATCGAAGTTCAGAGGGCAACTGATCCTGAACACCGTATGAAGCTTTGGACGGCTCGGAAAAAAGCGTTTGGAGCAATGGGGCGGATTGCCCCAGACCTGCTTGTTCAAGATGCGACGGTACCTCGAACCAAGCTTCCTGCAGTTCTAGCAGGTATTGATGACATCGGGAATCGATACGGTCTGAAGATCGCTAACGTATTCCACGCTGGTGATGGCAATCTGCATCCAAACATCTTATTCGATCGCCAAGATCAGGATGAACTCGAGTTAGTTGAGCGTGCCTCAAAAGAAATCATGCAACTTTGTGTGGATGCGGGTGGCACGATAACGGGCGAGCACGGGGTCGGCGTGGATAAACGAGAATATATGCCTCTGGTGTGTGGGCCCCTTGAGCTGGAGGCGATGGCAGCAGCTAAGCGGGTTTTCGACCCGGCCTCACTGTTCAATCCTGGGAAAGTGTTGCCCGAAATAGGAGAAAAAGAGGCGACTGATACTGAGAAGATATCGGCCATGGGCGAATGAGGACCGATCTAACCGATTCACTTTCTGGGCTCTTGCCAGAGGAAGCATTCAGCCACTCTGTGTCGTCAAGTCTACTGCCCGCGTTACGTACAGATGTGGAAACGGCTGTTGCACCTGGATCAGCTAAAGAAGTGGCAATACTACTTCAATGGGCTTCAGAGAACGGAGTTGGAGTGGTACCCATCGGAACAGGGGCACACACATACCCGCGTTATCCGAAGGATCCCTTTGTAGTGCTGACGACTTCGCGTCTCAACGAAATCCAGGATTATGAGCCAGCAGATCTAACAATGACTGCGGGTGCTGGAGCATTGATCCGGAATCTTTCCACGGAGATGGCTAGTCATGGGCAGTGGCTCCCTTTTGATCCACCTGACGTCCCTAACAGGACCCTGGGGGGGCTGGTGGCAGCAGGCCTAAGTGGTCCGCTATGGGCAGGTTATGGACAACTAAGGAATCACGTTCTTGGAGCCACAATCGTATGCGGGGATGGGCGAACACTGAGGCTTGGAGGGAAGGTTGTAAAAAACGTAGCAGGGTTTGACATCCTAAAACCGATGGTGGGTAGCCGTGGCGAGCTTGCGATCATCACTTCTGTCACTATCAGGCTTTTCCCATTGCCGGTCGTAGATCGGCTCCTTGTCCTTGAAGCTACTGACATCTCTGAGCTTGTATCTACTGCTCGAGCCGTTGCTACAGCACCGATCATGCCTGCTTCGATCACTCTAAGTTCGACTGCGGATAGAGGTAGGCTTCTGGTCCGCTTACATGGGGCTGGGGTTTCGGTAGAAGCCGATCAGCAAAATCTCGAAAAACATACGGGTATCTCTTTTGAGGCCAGGGATACTCCTGAGGCCGAGTCTTTGCTGGCGCAAGAAAGAGATAGCGGTATTGATACAGAACTTGCTGTTCGGGTATGGGCGTTGCCCTCTCGAATAGACATGCTATTGGATGTTCTTAAACAGGTCCCGGGGGTGAGTGTGAATGCAGATGTGTACGGCGGATCAGTTCGGGCGTATTTACCTGTGAACCTATCAGACATCGAGTCCATCCTCTCAGGCCTACAAAAGGATATTGAAGAATTGGGTGGTACCGTTCGGCCGCTCCGAATTCCTGCTGAAGTCAATGCTTCCTCATACTTCACTAAACCTTTAGTGGACGAAGGGGAGCTTGCTGCGGGTCTAAAGCGAGCATTTGATCCGCATACTGTGCTGTGGGGTATCAAGTGACGGGTGCGCCAGTATACGAGGCGCTTGGACAGGCCTTGGACGCTCAAAAGGAACGCCTGCTTCCTTGCGTGCACTGTGGATTCTGCCTTCCTGCTTGTCCAACCTACAACCGCCTCGGAAATGAGGCGGATTCACCAAGAGGTCGCCTGCACCTTATGCAGGCGGTTGTTGAGGGAAGGCTTGAGCCTAGTTCTGAAGCGTTTAGAACACACATTGATCGTTGCTTAGGTTGCCGTGCCTGCGAGCCAGTTTGTCCCTCGGGTGTCGAGTATGGGACCTTACTTGAGCTTGCACGTGAGACGGCGACCAAAGCTGCACCGCAAGGCCTGCCCACGAGGTTTTTGCTCAAGGTTTTAGGCACCCGTGCACTCCGAAGTCCTTTTTTCTTTATAGGACGCCTGCTTCGAGGAACTGGACTCGCTACATTGGGAGCCACTGTCCTGCCTTCATACCGCCCCTTTCGAGCGCTCCGTCTTGTTCTTGCAATGTTGGCGTCAACGACGCGTTGGCAGCCAATGGTCTCGGAAAAGGCAACATCAGGAAATACCAATTCAGGAGGCCGTGATGTTGGTCGAGAAAGCCGCGTTGCGGTTCTCTTAGGTTGTGTACAGGAGGGACTCTTTACACGTATCAACAGCGCTACTGTGCGTGTTCTAGAGGCAAACGGGTACGAAGTGGTATTAGTTGAAGGTCAGGACTGCTGCGGAGCTCTACATGCGCATGGAGGAGACCTTGAATGTGCGCGGATGCTTGCCCGCTCAAACATAAGGGCGTTTGAGGCATCAGGAGCGGACCTCATCGCTGTAAATGCAGCGGGCTGTGGGGCAGCCATGAAAGATTATGGGATCCTCCTTGAGGGGGATCCGGATTTCGTTCAAAGGGCCAAAGGGGTCGCGGCGTCTGTGAGAGATGTGACGGAGATACTAGCGAGCTCAGGCCCCAGGATCGGTGCTAGTGTCCCTTGTAAGATTGCGTATGATCATCCTTGCCACCTACTTCACGCTCAGGGTGTTGAGCAGGCACCAATTACTGTGCTGGAAGCTGTGCCAGATGCTGAGGTTCACGTAGTCGAGGGGGCGGAGGAATGTTGTGGGGGTGCTGGGATTTATGGCATCACCCATCCTAAACTCGGCGGATTGATTGGTGAGGATAAGGTGTCTGCAGTCAGGGCTTGCTCTGCGGATGCAGTCGCCACGCCGAATCCCGGTTGTATGATGCAGATTGGTGCCGGACTCCGGCTAGAAGCCTCTACCGAAGGTGTTCTTCACCCGATTGAGCTTCTTGATGAGAGCTATCGGAGAGCGGGCTTCTACAGAGCTGGAGGCACTGAGTGAGTGAGGTAGCGGATAGGGCTAGAGCGATCTTGGCTTACTTGGAAGGCCAAGAGGACACGATGGTTGAGATGTTAGTCGATCTCGCGTCCCATGAATCACCTAGTGATGTTCCTGAATCCCAGGCTGGAGTTCAGGAACAATTAACCCTGTTCCTTCAGGAAATGGACTTTAGGGTCCGACATGTACCGGGACGAAAAACTGGGGGGCATCTTTTCGCAACCCCAATAAATCGAGACCGAGATAAGCCCGTCCAGTTGCTCGTAGGTCATACGGACACGGTCTGGCCACTCGGGACTACGGATTCCATGCCAGTTGTGATAGAAAATGGAATGGTTCGCGGTCCAGGTACCTTTGATATGAAGGGCGGCATCGTGCAAGCGATTTTCGCTCTACGTGCTATCCGATCTCTGGGTTTTGAGTTTCCTGCTACCCCTATCTGGTTCATTAATTCCGATGAAGAAATCGGTAGTCCAGAGTCCCAGCGGTACGTGCGAATGATCTCACGAGCTGCTGCGAGGGCCTTTATTCTTGAGCCCGGTTTAGGCACAGACGGAAAACTCAAGACAGCCCGGAAAGGTGTTGGGCGTTTCCGCATACTTATACACGGTGAGGCCGCACACTCTGGGTTAGATCCTACGAGCGGAGCTTCTGCCATACAGGAACTCGCCAATGTGGTGCACCAACTACACAGCCTGACTAATCTTGAGAGGGGTATTACGGTGAACGTTGGCGTTGTCCAGGGTGGTACGCGTGTCAACGTCAAGGCAGCGGAGGCGGAGGCGGAGGTGGATGTTCGAGTAGCGTCTATGGATGATGGAGAAGCAGTCACACGCGCAATTCGTGGCTTGATCCCCAGAACGCCAGGTACATCACTCGAAGTGTTGGGAGGTATCCAGGCTCCCCCGCTAGAGCGGACGCCCCGGAATCGTAAACTCTGGGAAGCTGCCCTAGCTGCAGGAAGTCGACTTGGAATCAAACTGGAAGAGGGCACTTCCGGTGGTGCATCTGATGGGAACACTACGAGTCAATATGCTGCAACCCTTGATGGCCTTGGATCGGTTGGTGATGGCGCCCATGCCCTCCATGAGCATGTTGTTGCTAAGGCCTTACCAAGCCGTTCAGCTCTATTAGCTGAACTTCTGCTTAGTCCTGTCTCCTCAGGTGATGAATGGTAGCGGGTCAAAAAGCTGGCTCGCACATAATTCGCCCATTCGAGACGATGCAGGAATTTCACAGCTGTGTCGAACTCCAAGAGCAGACGTGGGGGCGTGGTTTTTCTGAGCGAGTGCCGACCGCGATTCTGAAGGTTTCTCAGATCTTGGGTGGCGTGGCAGCCGGCGCATATAGTGAAGATGGAGACCTGGAAGGTTTCGTATTTGGCATGACCGGGATCCGGGATGACCAACTTGTGCATTGGTCAGATATGCTCGCAGTTACTGAGCATGCGCGAGATGCTGGCTTGGGCACGCAGCTTAAGGCTTACCAGCGAGAGCAGGTGCTAGCACGGGGTGTCGAGAAGATGCTCTGGA
>CAWVZF010000113.1:0-5089 GCA_963934665.1 uncultured bacterium
GGGCCCGTAGCTCAGTTGGTTAGAGCATCCGACTCATAATCGGCAGGTCGAAGGTTCAAGTCCTTCCGGGCCCACTTGAAAAAGAGTGCTGTAATTACAGGCCTCCTAGGTGTTTGCCCTAGGAGGCCTGTAAGCGCCTATCTCAGACGGACTCTATTTGGCAGGCGCTACTCCAAGTCAGAATCGGGCTTTTTACGAAGTTTTTTGGTTTGACTACGCTGACGTTTACGCTCGAGTCGCCTCTTTTTCTCTCTCTTAGGAATCATGGTTCGGCGACGGGTTTCTGGCGTTTTGTTATGAGCCTCGAGTTTTTCTCGTAAACGAGTAATTGCTAGATGTCGGTTCCGAAGTTGACTCCTCTCATCGCGAGCTACTGAGCTAATTCCGGTCGGCAGGTGCACGATCCGGACAGCCGTTTCCGTCTTATTCTGATGCTGTCCTCCTGGCCCACCGGCACGAAAAGTCTCCACCCGACACTGTGCGAGTAGTGCTTCGTCAGACCTCGGGACTGTGATTGCTGCAGGGGGTTGCTTGTCCATTCTATTATACTTGTAGCTGATTAACCTGGCAGAACTGAAATAGCATGGCACCAATCCCTATTTATCGAATATGTTTGGCAGGCGTCCTGCCCCCGATGTCCTGCCAGATGTATCTTATCGATCATGATCTTTAACGAGCTGGAAAAGAAACCAGGAGCCAGATTTCTGTTCATTCTGGCTTGCTTAGTCGTGATAGTCTACGGCTTACAGTTTGCTGCTCCGATCCTTCTTCCTTCAGCACTTGCTCTTTTCTTAGCCGTATTGAGCTTACCTGTCATGGCGTGGCTCGTGAATCATCGGATTCCATCGGGTTTTGCAACGCTTATTACAGTTTTGGTCAATGTAGCTGTCATAGGGCTGCTCATACTGCTTGCGAGTCCGTCGGTTGCTGAATTGCAAGACAACCTTGATCAGTACGCCTTCGATCTTCAGGAGCGTTGGGGCCAGTTAATGGCCTGGATGGAAAATTCGACTGGTTTCGAGATAAGTGACTATTTAACAGTTGGCATAATTGACCCGGGAGCAGTGGTGGACATCGCTCGCGGAACTATTGGGCGCATCGCTCAATTTCTTTCCACCACATTCCTCGTGTTTCTCATCATGGCTTTTATGCTCAGCGAAGCTACAGTTTTCCCTAAGAAATTCCGTTACATCTCGGGTGCACGTGCTGGAGACGAAGACCGGTTCACCAAGATTGCAACTGAGATCCAGTCCTATCTAGGTATAAAAACCGTAGTATCCCTGGCCACAGGATTGGTATTAGGAATCTGGGCATACGCATTGGATCTTGATTTCCCGGTTTTACTCGGGATGATCGCATTCTTACTCAACTATATACCGACGGTCGGCTCGATTATCGCAGCAATTCCGGCGATTTTATTGAGTGTCATTACATTCGGAGCGCTCTTTCACGTGATTCTCGTGGCCGGTGGATATATCGCTGTAAACATAATTGTTGGTAACATCATCGAGCCAAGATGGATGGGTCGAAGCCTAGGGCTTTCGACACTCGTTGTTATCCTATCTCTTCTGTTTTGGGGATGGGCGTGGGGCCCTCTAGGTGCTCTTCTATCGGTACCGCTGACTGTTGGTGTCAAGATTCTATTAGAGAACACAGAAGATCTTCGTTGGATGGCAATTCTTTTAGATAAGGGCCCTCCCTCTGATACCGTAGCTGCGAGTGAAACTGTTGGAGCAGATATCTAAAGATGGCGCGAATCCCGTTTGAGGAGTTACCGGATCACGGGCGGCTATGGGTTTTTCCGTGCAGTCGTGCTCTCTCAAGTCGAGAGGCTGAGACTTTCATCGACACAGTTCACTCCTTCCTAGATGATTGGAAGGCGCATGGCGTTCCTCTCCGCTGCTCAGGGGAACTCCGAGACGGCCAGTTCTTGGTTGTAGGTGTAGATGTCGATTCTGAATTACCCTCTGGATGTTCTATTGACGCTCTCGTGAACCAACTTCGTACACTTGGTTCAGGTATTGGAATTTCATTGATCGACCACACGCCGGTTTGGTATCGAGAGGGGACTGACATTCGAAGTGTATCTAGATCTCAGTTCAGGGCACTCGCTGAAGCTGGAACAGTCACTTTGGCGACTAAAGTATTTGATACAAGTCTTACAAGAATCCATGACCTACGTGCTGGGGATCTCGAGCGCCCGGCTTCAGCTATGTGGCATGGGCGAGTTTTCTTTCGAGATCAGGTGACTGCTTAGTCAGATTGGGACTACCGAGTATCACTATTTAAGTGCTCGGCAAGAAACCGCGCACCCTCTACTTCTGCCCAGAATGATGGTTTTGTAGGTGTTCCCTCTAGGAATCCAACATGTCCACCAACCGGGTGCATTATGAGTTGGATCATCGGGTTGTCTGATGCTTCCACTCTCGGTATAGCCCGGGCTGGTAAGAAAGGGTCATCTTCGGCGTGAATTAAGAGTGTAGGAACACTGATATCTCCCAAGAACTTGCAGCTACTGGATTCTGCATAGTAAGCAGCTGCACTTTCGAATCCATTCAGTGGGGCAGTAGCAACATCATCGAATTCCCAAATCGTTCGGGAATTTAGCACGGCATTCAGGTCAACGATGGGGCTCAGAAGTTCTTGCTTTAATTGGACTTTATGCTTTAGTGATTTCAGGAAGTAAGCAGCGTAAAAGCGCCCCATCCAAGACTGTTCCAGAAGTTGAGAGCCGGCGGCGAGATCATAGGGAACTGAAATCGCTACCGCGGAATCAAGCTTTTCCCGGACGTTAAAAGATTCTTCACCCAGGAGCTTGAGCAGGACATTTCCTCCGAGCGAAAAGCCGAGAGCACCGATAGGCCTATCCGGGAAGCGCTGACGAAGAAGCTCGAGTACAAATCGAGGGTCGCTCGTTTCACCAGAATGGTAGTAACGAGGCTTCCGATTGGGCTCTCCGCTACAACCTCTGAAATTCAGGGCGACCGGCCAAATACCCTGAACGAAAAGCTCCCGACAGATATTTCGGATGTACCGCCTAGAGCTGGAACCCTCAAGGCCATGCAGTACCATTACGATTGGCGAATCTAATGAAGGCTCTGATCCCCAATCCAGGTCGAGGAAATCACCGTCAGGTGTCTCCACCCGTTCGCGACGATATGGTGGCCCATTCGCAGATCTCAATATTCTGGCCAGGATTGTTTGTGTATGACATCCCCGCGCCCAGCGGGCTGCGCGGAATGGTGCTGGCTTAAAGCTCAATCCATCCACTGACTGAGAACTCCCAATTTGGTGATTCGAAGTGATGCTAGGATACGTTAGTATCCTAGGAACGAGGTTACTGCTTTCGTAAGTGAGCTAAATCAAGGTCCAGTGACGTAGTAATCTCTAGAATAACTAGATAGGTGTACCACGAGGAACTTGATGAGTGCCGCAACACTAAAGTTTGTTTTGTGCTGTATGCTCCCTATTTATTCACCTGGGGGCACAGTTCCATTCGGCCAGAATTGGTACTCAATAGAAGAAGTTTCAGGCGCTCCAAGGACGATCAGGTGGGTTTTCCAACGTCCAGATCTCCTTAGGTACAACAGAGTGGAAGGATTCTCACCAGGCGTTCGAGCGCAATTTCGGCCACAAAGTCCAGTGGGCCCAATTTCGGTCACAGGGACGGCTAGTCTCGGGCTAGCGAATCTGAAGCCCAACTTGAGATTGGACTTTACCCGTGAGACGCTACAAGACAGGATCACGTTCAGTGGGTTCCATGAACTTACTGCCATAGATGAACGTGCTGGACACTTAAAGCTTGGAAACTCGATAACTGCTTTAGTTGCTGGACGCGACGATGGTGACTACTACCGACAGTCTGGCGTGTCGCTGGAATGGGCACGTTCCTCAATAGAGCAGAATTCTCTTCGGATTCGTGTATTTGGCGAATATCACCGCCCCGAAAAAATCGAGTCGGACTTTACTATTTGGGGCCTCATTAATGAGAAACCAGAGTGGCGGCCTAATATAGGAGTGGACATTGGATGGTTTCTGGGAAGCTCAATAGATATTGCCTCCAAATGGGGCTTAGATCCCCTCTTCCCTCAAGGTCAAATGTTGGTGTCTCTAGAGGGTGGGGCAGGGACCTCGGAATACGCGCGTGTGGGCTTACTTGGTAGTCTTGATATTCCGATTGTCCGTGACATGCGGATCAGCTTGGAAGCAGGGGTCGGTGCAAGTGTTGGAGATCTTCCAATACAGCGTGGTTGGTATCTTGGTGGACCAAGTACACTTCGCGGTTTCCCCCCGCGAGTTCTTGGAGGAGCAAAATTTGCCCGAGTTCGAGGAGAGGTCACCCGGTCCTTCTTTTTTGGTGATGTCTCCCTTTTCTCAGACGGGGCTTGGGCACCTTATGACCACCGTTTTGACGGGGAGGCAGACGATCATCGGACTCTTTTTTCCGTTGGGTCTGGCTTGTCTGTCCTTGATCAGTTAATCCATTTTGACGCGTCCTGGAATCTGCGATATTTCAGGCTATCCTCTGTAAGGCTCGACGCCTACCTAGACTTCGTGCCCTTCTAGTTTCTAGACAATGCTGCTATCTAGGGACAGGATGCCGGGTCCCTGATTAGGATTGGGGATAGATATACAGAGACCTCTAAGTAATGCAGGTGGATATAGCATGGTCAGCTTATGCCGGGGCGCATTGGTTTTCATCACTCTTTGTTTTTGCTTGGGGTGCCAGATTGGCACTTCGACAATTGAAGGGGACGGTGCGATATCCGTACGTACGGGCGATGGATTGCTCTCAAATCCTGAACTTCAGGCTATTGTCGATCTCCAAGTAGACCGAGATGCACTGGGTCTAGCTGAAATGCTTTCGGCAAGAGACCCCAGCCTTAGAGCACGAGCGGCCTTTGCTCTTGGATCTATTCAGGAACCCTCGACGTTTACGATCCTGGCGTCCAGGCTACAATCTGAAGAAGAGGCGGTAGTGCGACGAGACATCGCTTTCGCGATTGGCCAACTCAACAATGAGGCTTCAGTCCCGATTCTAGCAGACGTGCTTGTACGAGAAACAGAGCATGATGTCAGGTACCGTATT
>CAWVZF010000114.1:0-5056 GCA_963934665.1 uncultured bacterium
CTCGTGCTTTCGGTGCACTCGGTTGTGTCTTGGGACTTTGCTATGGCGATTGTGCCAGGTTGGCACGCTACAATTTTCGCTCCCTATTTTGTTGCTGGCGCGATCTTCTCAGGCGTCGCGATGGTGATTACGCTCGTTGTACCCATCAGAAAGATTTTTGGCCTTGAGGCATACCTCACGACCAAGCATTTCGATGCGATGGCGAAGTTGTGTTTGCTTACTTCGCTGATCGTACTTTACGCCTATCTATGTGAGTTTTTCCTGGCTTGGTATAGCGGAGAAGAGATAGAGAAGGCTTCATTCTGGAATCGCCTATTTGGTGACTATTGGTGGGCGACCTGGACGATGCTGACCTGTAATGGCTTCGTTCCGATCATGCTCTGGTTTAAGCGCATCAGGCACTCGATTCCAGCACTCTTTGTGATCTCAATTTTCATTAATATTGGAATGTGGTTCGAGCGTTATGTGATCGTCGTCACTTCGCTGCACCATGAGTATGAGCCGTTTGCATGGGGTATTTATCGCCCATCATTGACGGAAATGGCTCTCATGGTGGGTAGCTTCTGTTGGTTTGGCTTCTGGTTCCTCCTCTTCACTAGACTCCTGCCTCCTATCGCTATCGCTGAACTCAAGGAAGTCCTTCCTGCGCCTATACGGAAAAAGACCGGGGAGGCCTACTGATGGATAATGCTGCAGGCCTACTCGCATCCTACGAATATCTTGACTCCACCGTCGATGCAATCAAAGCACTCAAGAAAGCTGGATTCGAGAAGATCAAGGCGTATGCTCCTTATCCGGAACACCATATTGAACACGCACTTGGTTACGGAGAGAGTCCAGTGCGTGTTTGGACACTTGTTGGTGGATTGACCGGCACGGCCACGGGGTTTGCACTTACCACTTGGACGTCGATCGATTGGCCATTAGTTGTCGGAGGCAAGCCGATTGTATCTATCCCTGCCTACATAATTATCGCATTCGAAATGACCATCCTATTCGGTGCGCTTGCTACGATCATTGGGCTCTTCGTCCTTAGTCGTCTCCCGTCAATCAAGCCGCCCGTTGTATACGATCCTGAATTCAGTTCCGGACGCTATGGAGTTTATGTCGAAGGCGACCGCCAGCGCCTGGAAGAGGCACGGCAGATCATGAACGAGCAGCAGCCCATTGAACTCAGGGAGGGCGAGCTTGATGATTAGCTCATGTCTGCCCCGAGCATTTTTCGCTGCAGTAGCAATTGTAGCGTTAAGCGGCTGTAAGCCACTCGATGACGGTATGGTGCGGATCTTCGGCAGGTCAATGCGTGACCAGCGTTCTTTTGACCCATATGAAAACACGCGACCTTCACCCGAAAACTCTATCTCATTTTCATCAGGGAACTATCCAACAGACTTCGGCGTTGTGAATATCGGACAGCCCGAGGGAGTCAGCGTCCCAAGGCTCACTCAGGCGGACCTTGGTCTTCCGGGCATTGGAAGCTTGGTTGTTCAGGGGCTTACGAATCCACTTGATCCAACCGACCCTCAATCGAGAGAGAGAGGTGCGGAACTGTATACCAGGTTCTGTACAGTTTGCCATGGAGAAGATGGAGTTGGCGCAAACGCATCCATTGCCGACAAACACCCTACGCTACCTGCGTACGATCTCTCGGGTGCTCAGGTAGCGGGATACAGTGACCAGTACCTTTATGCCATGATCCGTGTGGGACGTGGATTGATGCCAGAGTATGGCAGTCGAATCACCCACTTCGATCGTTGGAGCATTGTGAACTACGTGAGGGAACTCCAAGTGCAAGCTGGGAATGCACCGGAGAATGGCATGTCCGGTGATAATCCGCCGGCAGGAGAATAGGAATGGCCCATATTCACGTGCCGGATCAAGTTTCAGTGCGCCATCTTCCTCGCTCAAGGAAAGCCAATCTTTTGATTGGTGCATTCATAGTGGTGGGGCTTGTATCGTTCGTGATGAGATGGCGACAGGACCCCCAAGCCGCTTGGATTAGCTACATAACGAACTGGCTGTACTTCACGAGCGTGTCCATGGGTGGTCTTTTGCTTGCGGTCGCAACCTGGATTACAAAGGCAAAATGGAACTGGTCTATACGTCGGATTAGCCAGTCTTTTGTTGCATTTCTTCCGTTCTCTTTCTTGCTCATGCTACCCATGCTGAGCCTTGGCGAGAGCTACTTCCCATGGATTGAGATGATGGCGGACGACCCTGTCGTCCAGAACAAGGCAGCATACCTCAACATGCCATTCTTGGTCACTAGGAACGTTCTTGGGCTTGCCCTCCTCTTCGGGGTGGCACTGTACTTCGTCTACCTCGCTCTACGACCCGATATGGGCCTTACTTCCCAGCAGCTTACTGAAGGCAAAAGGAGCGAAGCTTGGCAAGCTAGGCTGACACGGGGCTGGATGGGTCAAGAAAAGGAGGAAGTCCGCAGCTACAAGCGCATGACTGTGATCGCTCCGGCGTTCGTGATCATTTATGCGTTAGTGATGACAATGTTGAGCTACGACTGGGTCATGTCTCTGGAGCCGCACTGGTTCAGCACGATGTTTGGCCCCTGGTTCTTCATGGGAGCATTCTGGATCGGTATAGCTGCGACAGCGCTATGGAGTGTGTATCTGAGGACGCAGCATGAGGATTTCCACAGGTACATCGGTCTGCAGCAACGCCACGACATAGGGAAGCTGGCTTTCGCATTCTGCGTCTTTTGGACCTACCTATTCTTTAGCCAGTATATAGTCATCTGGTATGGTAAGCTTCCGTGGGAGCAAGCATGGATCATTAGGCGCTCCGATGAAATTTGGGGCGGTCTGTCCGGATTGGTCATCCTCCTGTGTTTTGTGATTCCCTTTGCGGGACTAATTGGGAGGAAACCTAAGACGAAGCCAGTGCTCTTGGCTTTTTTCACCTCGATCATTCTTGTTGGAATGTGGCTTGAAAGATACGTAATGCTTGCTCCGTCACTCCATCACGGAGGAGATCCGGTCTTCACGATCTGGCAGCCTCTTATAGGGCTGATGTTCTTAGGTCTGTATCTAGGGTCGGTGCGATGGTTTCTCACAACGTTTCCAGCGATACAAATATGGCAACCGATGGTCGACCCCGAGACTAGGGAAGCGGAAATCCCTGCGGGTCTTGCTGCTGAATAGCAGAAAGAGAATTAAGGTTCCAGGGAGCATCGAAGGGCTGGTACGCACCTAAATGCAGACACTTGACTCGTTGGCTTAGCCTACTAGTTCGCGAAGTATGTCTTCATGAAGGACCCCATTCGAGCTGACTCCTGAACCTCCATGGATCGTTGGGTCTCCCTGGAGTGTCGTAAAGCGACCACCCGCCTCTGTCAGGATTGTAAGAAAAGGTCCAGCATCCCAGGGTGCCATTATTGGATCCACTTGTGCCTCAATTCTCCCTGTCGCAACAAGTGCATGGCCATAACAGTCCCCCCAGGTGCGAGAGAAAGCAGCACGCTGTTGTAGCCGTCTCCATCCGATCCCTTCGGGACGGTCTAAGATCCTCTCTATGTCAGTCGTACACACAACAGCCTCCGGCAGTGAGTTAACGGATGACACGCAGCATAACTCTCCATTCCAGGTGCAACCGTGACCTGCGCCTGCCGCGACGGTCTCTTCAAGAGCTGGAAAATGAGCAACCCCAACAACACTTTCACCGTCTACCTCTACGCCGATAAGGACTCCGAATAAAGGGACTCCCCTGGCAAAAGACCGAGTGGCGTCTATTGGATCGAGAATCCATCGGACTCGGGCACCTTGATTAGATTCACCGAATTCTTCACCGAGAATTGAATCATTGGGGAATCGCTCTTTGATTTTCTTTCGAATCAGTTTCTCAGCCTTCCGATCAGCAACGGTAACGGGAGAACCATCTCCCTTAGCATCTGCGTCGACGATGCCGCCGAAGTACCTTAGAGTGAGTGCCCCCGCATCCTGTGCTAGTTCTACGGCAAAATCCAACAACTCACGAATCTCGCTAGTACCTAGTTTGTCATTCACTAGAATTGAGGGTTAGGGCATCGAATGCTGTTCTGGAAACTAGATTCAAGGAGTTGTATCTGGATCATGTCCGACTTGCTTTCGGTTGATGTAGTGATCGATTTCGTAACCGATTGCCCCGAGAAGTCGAGCTTCACGTAGGTCAGGTGTAGCGCGTGATATGATCGTACGGATCGTACGCATTACTGCTGAAGGCTCTCGAGCCTTGAAGAACTCGATGCGATGCAGCCCCGTCTCTATGGCAGCGTAGGTCTCTTCTAGCTCGTCCTGAGTTGGGGGACGGCTTGCTCGGCGCCCTTGGGGCAGGGAGTGTTCGCCACCACCCACAGCGAGGAAGATTTCGTAAGCAGCTACAAGACAAGCTTGGGCCAGGTTAAGACTAGGGTGTTCTGGGTCGGTTGGGATGACCATCACCGCATGGCAAAGATCCAGAGCTTCATTTGTGAGACCTCGGTCTTCACGACCGAGGATGATCGTCACTGTGCCTGTTGCTGCTCGCTCCACCAGGAGGGATCCAGCCTCACGCGGCCTGATGTAATTTCGCCCAGCAGTTCTTGCCCGCCCGGTTGTGCCCAAGATAAAGGAAGCATCACCTACAGCATCTTGCAGCGTAGTGTGCAGCGTCGTCGCGTTGATGAGGTCTGCACTGCGGTGAGCGATCCCTTCAATGCGATAAGCATCAAACTCTTCTGGGTTTACCAGGCGGAGTGTCTTGAGTCCAAAGTTCTGCATGACCCGGGTGACCCCAGCGATATTCACTACGTTCTTGGGATGATCAAGAACGATAGCAATACGAGAAAGTAGGTCGTAACTCACGGAAGCCGTCAGTTGATGTTCCTGTTCCTTACTCCTCTCCATCCTCCGATTCTTCTGGAGGTGCCTGCAGTTCGCCCTTGAAGTTACGAATTCCCGAGCCGAGTCCTCTCGCCAATTGGGGCAGCTTCTTGGCACCGAAGAAGATCATGAGGACCCCTAGCATGAGAGCTACCTCCCAGAAACCGATCACAGCCATTTGATAGCTCATTTTATGAGCGCCT
>CAWVZF010000115.1:0-5046 GCA_963934665.1 uncultured bacterium
AAGGCTTACCAGCGAGAGCAGGTGCTAGCACGGGGTGTCGAGAAGATGCTCTGGACATTTGACCCTCTGCAGTCACGCAATGCCCACCTCAATTTTGTAAAATTAGGAATCGTGGTCCGGGAGTACATGGAAAATATGTACGGGGAAACGGATTCCCCGCTTCATCGAGGGGTAGGAACCGATCGATTTATCGCTGTGTGGGAACTGACCTCAACTCGCGCATCGCGTCGGCTGGCAGGAAGTAAGCCTCCAGGCCAGCCATCGAAGCATGCTGTACAAGTCCTGTCTGAGACAGGACGCCACTCTTTGCCAGAGCCCGGAGTACCAGATCTACGAAGTGAAGAAAAGGAGGTCTTGGTCGCAATTCCATCAGATATCGTGCAGGTGATGGACATAGATATCAGGCTTGCACACCGCTGGCGGGAGGCTACGCGAGAGACTTTCGTTCACTATATGAACAAGGGGTATGAGGTGCACGAGATCTTCTGGGGAGAGCGGAGTTCAGACTATCTGTTAGTGCAGCCTGAGATGCCATGACCTGATACCTAGTCGTGGAGCAGGTCAGGCAAACCACCAATATTCTAGGACGTTTCACTTCTTAATAGAGCAGAAACCAACTGGCCGGAGATCGGATGAAGATCGAGCGAGCAGTTCTGCGGGAGATCCCGCTTCGCCTCAAAGAATTCTTCGAGATTAGTAGTGGGGGTCAGCAAGACCGACGCATACTCCTGCTAACTCTTTTCGCCGAAGGCCTTGAAGGTTGGAGTGAGTGTGTCGTTTCAGAGGATCCTTCTTATGCGTATGAGACTACTGAAACTGCCTGGCATGTTCTCACCGACTATATCCTCCCTGAGGTCATTGGGGGTGAAGCCGATGCACCTGAGAAGCTTTTAGACTCGGTCCCCTGGATTAGGGGCCACCCGATGGCAAAGGCTGCTGTCGAGATGGCAGGGTGGGACTTAGCAGCTCGAGCGGAAGGAGTCTCGCTCTCACAGAAGCTAGGCGGTGAGCGCGAGTACATACCGGTTGGTGTCAGCGTGGGACTCAAGCCGACAGACGCTGAGCTTCATGACCAGGTCCAGGGTTATATCGAAGAAGGCTATGCTCGGGTGAAAATCAAGATTAAACCAGGTCGAGACATTGAAATGCTCGCAGGGTTGCGAGAGCGCTTTCCAGACATCGCATTCATGGTCGACGCTAATTCAGCATACTCATTGGCTGATATCGATCGACTAAGAGAGTTCGACGCTCTTGGTTTGATGATGATTGAGCAGCCACTGTCGTATAGTGATTTTCTCGAACATGCTCGTCTTCAGGAGCAAATTGAAACGCCAGTTTGTCTGGATGAGTCGATCAAGTCTGAGGGTGATCTAGCGCTCGCGCTTCACCTCGGAAGCTGTAGAATCGTTAACATCAAACCCGGTCGGGTGGGAGGTCTTGCTGTAAGTCGCGGGATTCACGATACCATGCGTGCAGCTGGATTACCGGTTTGGTGTGGTGGGATGCTTGAGTCCGGAATAGGGCGTGCTCACAATGTGGCCCTGGCATCCTTACCCGGCTTCACGCTTCCAGGAGATATTTCAGCAAGTCGTCGCTATTGGGAGCGTGATATCGTATCGCCAGAGTTTGAAGTAGAAGATGGAGTCATGAAGGTTCCGAGCAGCCCTGGAATCGGGGTCGACCTAGATCTAGATCGCATTCAGAGGCTAACGGTTCGTGAGGTGTCCTTCAGTTAAGTCGACTCTTCACTTGGCTCGTCGGCGAGAGGCTGCTGTGAGGGAGGTGCTTGATACTCTTCACTTGGCTCGTCGGCGAGAGGCTGCTGTGAGGGAGGTGCTTGATACTCTTCACTTGGCTCGTCGGCGAGAAGCTGCTGTGAGGGAGGTGCTTGATACTCTGCTGGTCGCAAGTCGACCGTTACTTGGACCTGTATGTGGCCCATATCTGCCCGGTCTCGGATTGCATCTCTAACCCGCGGCTCGAGCTTTTGGTACGCGGCAAGGACGCCACCCCGCAGTTCTTTGCGAAGAACCTTCAGAGCGTTCACGTCCGCGCGACTAGTTTTGGTTTCCCTCTTTGCGTCCGCAACTTCGTACGGGCGAATTTCAAACGGGGAAACACCGACATCGTCGAATCGGTCATGATCCAGGTATTGGACCGAGATGCTCACATCCCCACGTGCATGATGGTGATGGATATCACCAACGGCTTGGAATCGAGCAGCTAGCCTGCCCATTTCTGACCTCTGTGCGGCCTTGGTATATGCTTTCTCGAGAACTGCGAAGATTCGCTTAAGACGTTCGGATGTCGTGGCATCGACATCGGGCATGTCAGTTTCTAGGTCTCGCCCTAGTGCTTGTCGGTCAACCTGAAAGCGTGCGCTCTCCGCATCGCGATTTCTGGCTCGATCGATATTATCGAGGATCCGGTCTGGGTTGGTCCGGTAGCTCATATGATTATTTGGGTAAGCACTGTAATTAAAAGTCAGTTATGGCATGTAAACATAGGGTAACTGGAGCCCAAGAGGATACAGGGTCGTTATCGAGCGGCCAAGGACAAGGGGACTAGATATGGATCAGTCTGGCCTAGCATTGAATGGAAATGAGCGCGCGGACGCTACGGATCTGGTCACTATACCCGGAATTCACAGGCGTTTCGTGGACACATTCTTCAGCCCTTCAAAGATGAACGCATATCTGGCTGCTGAGCCCAGGTGGGTTGTGGCTTTAGTGGTTAGCGTAGCGCTCATGGGTCTGCAGGTGGCTCTGATCCCATCAGAAGTTTGGGAAAGCCTTATACGAGAGCAGTCGCTGGCCCAGGGTGGCACACCACTTCCAATGCCGGATTGGGTTACGGATTGGATGGGTATTTTAGCGGCAGTTGGGGCGGCAATGACTACAGCGATAGCTATACCGATAGGAGCGGGATTCCTCACGGTTATCTTTGCTTTCGTCCTTGGAGACGAAGGGAGCTACCGACAATACCTTGCGGTTACTGCGCACTCGTTTTTCATTCCGGCGCTTGTTGGGCTCCTTATCATCCCTCTCAAAATTGCGACCCAAGACCCTCAGTTGACGCTTAACCTTGGAAGCTTCTTTTTCTTTCTCCCCTCGGGATACTGGCTTGGGGTGCTCACAGCTATGGACCTGACTCAGATATGGTCGTCATTAGTTATTGCTCAAGGAGCTCACTGTATAGACAGGAGCAGGAGCTTCAGGAGTGCCGTCGTAATCCTTTTAAGCCTGATGTTAGCTATGGCGCTTATAGTCGGGCGCTTTATGCCGAACTAAGGACTGACCTGTGAGTGCTCCTCGGCCGAAGGTCATCGGATGGATAATCGTTGGTGCATCGGTAACAGCAGCACTGTTCCACTTGTATGCTGCGGGCTTCTCACCTTTTACAGCACTGGTACAGCGACCGGTTCATCTCGCATTGATGGCAACCCTAGGTTTCTTGGGTGTTGGTGTGCAGTTCCGCCGGAGCCGAGAAAAAGAAGGAGAGCTTGATCAAGAAGCTGGGCCACCTCACATCGGCCCACTCAATTATGTGCTTGCGGGCCTATCGGTATTGGCGTGTCTCTATCTGGCCTCTGAGAACCAGGAACTTGTAAGTCGTTCTGGTAATCCCACGCTCCTCGACCTGGTCGCCGGTGGCGTGATGGTGGTCTTGGTGCTGGAACTTGCTCGTCGAGCAACAGGGTGGGGTCTGGTTACTGTATGTATCATGGCGCTGGTCTATGCAGTCAGTGGCCCATACCTCCCTGGCTTCCTCGCTCATCGCGGGTACGGAGTCACTCGGATTGTGGAACAACTCTTTCTCTCAACCGAGGGAATATGGGGTGTGCCGCTCGGTGTCTCTGCGGATTTCGTCTATCTCTTTGTTCTTTTTGGTGTCGTCCTGGATACCGCAGGTGGGGGTGCCCTCCTCATTGCGTTAGCAAATAAGGTGGCGGGGAGAACTCGAGGTGGCCCCGCTAAGACGGCGGCAGTAGCGAGTGCGTTTATGGGCTCACTGTCGGGTAGCGCAGTCGCAAATGTTGTAACGACGGGCACATTCACTATTCCCCTGATGAAGCGAGCAGGCTTCCGACCATTTTTTGCTGGGGCGATTGAAGCAGCAGCAAGCACGGGTGGCCAATTAATGCCACCTGTGATGGGAGCCGGAGCCTTCATTCTCGCTACCTGGACGAATATCCCGTACTTGGAGGTCGCTGCAGCAGCTGTCATTCCGGCGATCCTATACTATGCAGCCCTTTTGGCCGCCATCCATTTCCGAGCTTGTGCAATGGGTATCGAGCCGGTCAGGAAAGTAACCCCAGAAAAAATAAGAGATAAACTGCATTTGTTATTGCCCCTGGGGGCCATAGTGCTGCTGCTGGCCATGGGGCGCTCACCGATGAGGGCAGCTTTCTGGGGAGTGACATCCGCTTTAGCCATGGCCTGTCTTCGACCCGCCACTCGGCCCTCATTGCCTGAATTGGGCGAGGTGATGGAGCGTGCGGGCCGCGGTGCTGTTCAGGTTGCTGCGGCATGTGCTGCAGCCGGGGTTGTGGTAGGAGTGGCATCACTAACGGGCATTGGCCTCAGGATGTCGGAACTAATAGTGACAATTTCGGGCGGCAATCTTCTAGCAGCTCTTATGCTCACAGCGATAGGCTCAATTATCCTTGGTATGGGGCTCCCGACAACTGCTGCATACGTTGTCCTTGCGGCGCTTGGTGCTCCAGCGCTGGTGCAACTCGGCGTTCCACTGCTTGCAGCCCATCTATTTATTTTCTACTTCGGCTGTATTTCCAATGTGACACCTCCGGTTTCTTTGGCGGCGTTTGCGGCCGCAGGTATTTCCGGATCCCCAGCGCTCAAGACGGCTGTGTCTGCCGCGCTCCTTGCAGGGGCGGGATTCCTGGTGCCGTTTATGTTTGTATACGGGCCGGAACTACTTCTGATAGGCAACCCTGTCGAAATCATGCTGGCTTTTGTGACTGGGCTATTAGGGGTCATTGCTCTCGCATCTGCAGGTATGGGATATGCCCGCCGCCCGCTCAGA
>CAWVZF010000116.1:0-5045 GCA_963934665.1 uncultured bacterium
CTCCAAGCACCCATGCAAAAATCAGAGGGGCAACAATTGAAGCATCAGAGTTGATTTCAAACCGCGGCGTATCCGAGTCGATCTTGCCCCACGTGATCTTTTCATTTGCGGGCGCACCAGAGTAACCCCCGAAGGATGGCTGGGCATCGGTGATCTGACATAAATAGCTCCAGCATGGGACCTCATGCTTAAGGTCTTGGACGATGCACGGCACTGCGCAAATGGCGAAGTCTCCTGCTATTCCACCACCGATCTGAAAGAAACCGATAGAAGCGCTCGCGCTAGAACTGTGCTGACTCTGATACCACTCCATCAGCGCCTGGAATTGCTCTGTCCCAGTCTTGACGGAGAGGTGATTGGGGAGGTGGCCCATCATCACATTGGCAGTGAACATATTGCCTATTGTTGAGTCTTCCCATCCGGGCACGTAGACAGGAATACCAGTCTCCTTCGCCGCTAGCAGCCACGAGTGGCTAGGGTCGATCTGATAGTGCTCCGCTAGTGTGGGATCATCAAGGATTTCAAAGAAGAATTCGACGGGCATCCTGCGATCTCCTACCGTAGCTGCTCGCTGCCAACATTCGAGCAAGCGTTCTTCAATTTGCCGCATAGCATTCTCGGGGATGCACGTGTCTGTAACGCGGTTCATCCCGCGGTCGCGCAGTTCCTGCTCATCATCAGTAGAGAGATCACGCCATGAGGGGATAATTTCATAATCACGGTTTGATATGAGGTTGAAAATGTCCTCTTCAAGGTTGGCTCCGGTGCATGAGATCGCATGGACTTTGCCCTCACGAATCATACGTGCCAGTATGATCCCGATTTCCCCAGTTGACATAGCGCCGGCCATAGCAAGGAGCATCTTTCCTCCCGTCTCCAAGTGCGCCTCATAGGCTCGAGCAGCTTCAACGACTTCCCTGGCATTGAAGTGTTTGAAGTGCCTTTCGATGAAGTCACGAATCGCACTCAAGAGGCTTCTCCTTCATCAGTCACAAAGGTTTTAGGTTTGCCTGCTACTTGCTCTTCCTGGATGCACACCTTGAGGTGGATTTTGCTCCGTCAGGAGATTTCTCGAGTTTGTTTCCGCAGAACACGGCCTGCTCGGATTCCCGTGAAAGCTCCGTCTCGGATTGCTGCTCTGCCGTTTACAAAGACATGAATCATCCCTTCAGAATACTGATGAGGGTCTGCGTATTCAGCGAGATCGCGCACGGCGTCTAAATCGAATACTGCGATGTCAGCAGTCATCCCTGTTCTCAGCATTCCACGGTTAGTCATGCCGAAGACTTTGGCTGGAAGCGACGTCATGCTCCGAATTGCATCCTCAAGAGTCACAACTCCCTTTTCTTGAACGTACAACCGGATCTTACGAGCAAAAGTACCGTAGCTGCGTGGGTGCGGTACTCCTTCGTTTAGGGGTACCAATCCGCCATCTGAAGAAGTCATAGTCCACGGCTGCACCATCAGTATTTCCACGTCTTCATCGTTCATATTGTATGAGACAATGCTCACGCTTCCCGCCTTGATGAGGTCAATAGCTGTGTCGATAGGATGCTGACCCCTCTCTTCGGCGACCTCACTCAGGAGTTGCCCTTCGAGTGATTCATTCGGACGGTATCTACGGAATTGGATACGGTCTGCGCCACCTCGCCGGGCGAGTCCTTCAATCATGCCCTCCTTGATACGTTCTAGAGTAGGAGGGTCATCCAGGCGAGCCATCAGTGAGTCTCGTCCTCCAGCCTGGGACCAACGAGGTAGGAGGGCAGCTTCTAGGCCTGTGGCAGACGCGGTATAGGGGTACTGGTCCGCAAAGACTTGGATCCCTTCTTCGCGGGCGCGTTCTACACGCTGAACGATGGCTGCTCCATATCCCCAGACGAATGGCCCTAGGGCCTTAACGTGAGTGAGAATTGCTGGGATACCTGCAACACGGCCTACGTTGATCACTTCGTCTACGGCAGCGATTAACCCAACACTGTAAGTGGACTCATCTCGGTAGTGACTCGTGTAAGAGCCCCCATAGGGGGCGACGACTTTGGCAAGCTCTTCGATTTCTTCAGGTGGCGCATAATTGCCCGGAACGTAGAAGGTGCCGGAGGATAGGCCCCAGGCCCCCTCTTCCATAGCATCACGGACGAGTAATTGCATGCGTTCTAACTCGGCAGATGAAGCCACTCGGTCTTGCTGGCCGATTACTCGTGATCTCACAGATCCGTGGCCTATCAACTGGGCTACATTGACGCCTAGCCCGTCTCTTTCGAGGTCGGCACGTTGCTCATTTAAGTCAATGGGTCCACCACCGTCAGGGTTTGCGAAAATGGTTGTCAGGCCCATTGCTAGTAGTGGCTCGGCGTGGCTGAGGCCTGCGGAGGCCAGTCCTGGGCCAGAATGTGAGTGTGTATCAATGAACCCAGGGGTAACGTATAGCCCACTTGCATCGATCACTTCATCGGCCGATGCCTCACCTAGGTCTCCGATCTCTAGGATCTTGTCCCCTTGTATCAGCACGTCAGCATACACCCAAGGATTACCCGACCCGTCCATCACTCGTCCATTCTTTATCAGCACTGTCTGTTCCTGTGCTGATAAGGGGTTGGTGAGAGCTATTAAAGTAAGGAGCGTGATAGCTCGAAGAATCATAGGGCCTCTCCAGGAAGGGATTCGGGCAAGCTAAGCTTTAAGTTGCAGCGATGAGAGAGTAAGAGCTCAAAAACATGAGAATGTTCATTGCTTTGAGCAGGAGAATGTTTTGGACTAGAGGACGAGTGCATTAGCCGATTACCAGAAAGGTAGACAGCTGAGCCCGTAGGCTGGGATTCCCAGCGTAAGATGCCCTCGATTACTTAAGTCCCAGGCTTCAGTCTTCTTCTAGATAACCGTGTTCTATAAGAAGTTCTTTAAGCCGCGGTTCCCGGCTAGCGAGGGTTGTCCGAGCAATCACACGTGCGAAATCGACACGGTCAGAGTCAGATACCTTATCCAGCACAGCGATCGGTGCTCCATAACGAAGCAGAATGCGCTTAGCGTCAATGGCGACGGAATCGTTCACATTTCCCCCTGATATACGACAGGGATTAGGTGGCTAAAGCAACAAACGATAATAACATCGGGTGAGCACTGCCAACGCCAACGTCTGCGAAAGAAAAGGTTTGATAATCTTGAAACAGACTGATGAGTAGTCAGTTCATCTCCTGTACATCGTCGCTCGGGTCATCAGTCTGGATTGCATTCGGGATGATTATTGGGCCATTCAGCTCGAATCGGGGCACTTCGGCACGGAAGCGTTTGCCATCGGGTCTTACGAATGTGTAGTAACCCTCCATATAACCGACCGGAGAGCGGAGTACACAGAAGCTTTGGTACTTGTGAGATTCTCCAGGCTGAAGCACTGGCTTCATGCCAATCACTCCCTCTCCGTCTACTTCGGTATCATCCCCGGTTGAATCGTGAATTTTCCAATGTCGGAAGAGTAGCTGTGCAGTTGTATCACCTTGGTTTTCCATCTCTATCTCGTAGGAAAATACATAAACCCCATCCTCTGGGTCTGAACCAGATAGAGAGAAGCGGGGCTGGACCCGCACGCGGATACCACTTGTGGCCTGTTCGTAATGCATCCTAAATCCTAGCACCAACCCATGTGTCTGCGCATCCCAAGGTGATCCTAGGAAATGGGATTAGCGAGTCCTGCTTCCGCTACGACAAGCAGCAAGGCGCGTTGTATTGCGAGATAGCCATCTCGGTTGATCCACCACTCTCCAGGCGAGTGTCCTTCGCCTCCTACACCCCCTCGACCAATGGTTACTGCTGGAACCCCTAGCGCGATTGGGACGTTTGAGTCTGTTGATGACCGAGCGAGTTCGCCTGACACACCGAAGACTGCAGTAGTTGCCAATGCTCGCTGGATAAGTGGAAGTGATGATTCGAGAGAGCCAGAAGGCCTGTCTCCGACCTTTCTGTTCTCAAGTGTCAGAGCCCCCCCACTGCGACGTAGGCGATTCTCTTCGTTTAATCCGCGGCTCATTGCATCCAAGAAGACCCGTTCGATACGCTCGAGACTTTCAGGACTTTCTGAGCGCATATCAACCTCCATCCATGTTTCTGCCGGAATCGAGTTCACTGAAGTTCCTCCTCCGATTCGGCCTACGTTGTAGCTGGTACGAGGGCCGTTCCTCGTGAGTGTATCTGCAATATCCTGAAAGTACCGAACGGCCCGGCTCATTGCGTGTGCTGGATTTGCGAGGCCAAAGGCACCCCATGAGTGTCCGCCTGGTCCATTAAAAGCTATTCGGTAACGAACGGAGCCTAATCCCATAGTGACTAGCCGACTAAGGCCACCTCCGTCGACATCAATCCAAACGTCAGGTGCCTCGTTTGGTTCACGAAATAAGTGTTTCATCCCCCTGAGGTCGCCGAGACCTTCTTCTCCTACCACTCCAACGAAGAGAACATCGTCATCAGTTTCGACTCCGGCTTCCTCCATTGCTCGCAGGGCCGTCAGCACAACAACTAGACCTCGAGTATCATCACCGATCCCGGGTGCGAAGAGGGTGTCACCAACCTGACGGACTGTGACATCTGTGCCCTCCGGGAAGACTGTGTCTAAATGGCCACCGAAACCGATCGTCCGCTCCCCCCCTCTGCCACGGCGCAGCCCAATCACATTTCCTTCCAAGTCGGTCCAGACGGAATCTGCACCAAGCTGTTTTAGTAACTCGGCAAAACGCCGACCTCTGGCTTCTTCCAAGAATGGAGGTGCTGGAATCTCTGTCAGTTCGATAAGTCTCTCTAGAGACCACTGGTCTAGCTCCTGAGCAAGTGCAAATGCTTCCACAATTTGAGGATGTGCCGCTAGATCGCGGGCCTCTGCGGTGTACACAGGAGCTATCTCCTGAGCAGAGAGTAGTGAAAGGTCAGCTACCAGGATGGCCGCTAGGGTGAATAGTGCTGAGGAAGTAGTTCGCAAGAGAAGTTACTCCGATGAAGTGTCGCACTGAGAGTATAGGGGGAAAGCGATTAACTTAACGGGCTCTGATTTCAGCGTCTCG
>CAWVZF010000117.1:0-4999 GCA_963934665.1 uncultured bacterium
GGGAGATGTGATTGGGCGGCGTAGAATGGATACACATTTTATGGCGTTTGAAGCTTTGGGCGCCACAGTAACCCTTAACGGTGGCTTCACGATTACCTCGGATAAACTTATTGGTGCGGACCTCTTTTTAGACGAGCCTTCAGTTACCGGTACTGAAAACGCGATTATGGCGGCAGTTTGTGCTAGCGGCCAAACCCGATTGAGAAATGCCGCTGCTGAACCCCACGTTCAGGATTTATGCCGATTGCTGAATATGATGGGGGCTCGGATTGAGGGCATAGGGACACATATCCTTGAGATTGAGGGTGTTGATGAACTCCGAGGGGCCGACTTTTCGATTGGTTCTGACCATGTTGAAACTGGATCTTTCATTGGACTCGCAGCTGTTACCCGAAGTGATATCACTATAGAGCGTGCACCTATTGAGCATCTCGACTCAACGATTATGGGTTTTCGTCGTCTTGGTATCGAATGCAGCGTAGATGGTTCAGACCTGCACGTATATGGATCTAAAGAACTAGTGATCCGTGAGGACGCATTCGGGCATGTCCCAAAACTAGATGATGGTCCATGGCCAGCGTTTCCGGCTGATCTTACATCGATTGCAATTGTCGCAGCAACCCAATGTACCGGCAGCATATTGGTGCATGAGAAGATGTTTGAGTCACGCATGTACTTCACAGATAAGCTCGTCTCGATGGGGGCTTCCATCATTCTCTGCGATCCGCACAGGGCTGTTGTAGTTGGCCCCACTGTACTCCAGGGTGGTGTGGTTGATAGCCCGGATATTCGTGCGGGCATGGCACTATTGTTAGCAGCATTGGGAGCACAAGGTAAAAGCCATATCCGGAATATCGGTCAAATTGAGAGAGGTTACGAAGCCATCGATGAACGTCTCACAGCCTTGGGGGCTGTGATAGAGAGAATTGAGGGGGAGTAGTGATTGAACAGGGACGCTTAATTTTGTTCTTGAAGATTCTCAAGAAGTAATTTGGCCTATGAGGGGTGAGTTTTCTCAGAGATGGAAATCGGCGCTGATTAAGAAGATGGTTTTCTCTTATCAAGGAGCTTGAGTAGGCTTGAGACCTCGTTTATCTTAGGCGAGTAGGCGAATTGTATTAAGGTGGTTCCTACTTTTCAGTGGGGGAGAAGTTCTCCCCCGCTTTTTTGTGTGGTGTTGAATGGGGTACGTCGCTCTGGCGGTGTACCCCTATTGATTGATTGGAGGTTGCATTTTGCGTCCCATGCCGGAGATCGAAAATGGCTTAGAGAACCAGGTCACAGATCTGGGTTTTGAGCTTGTAGATCTTGATTGGGCGGGTAGTTCTGTGCGGCCTGTGCTGAGACTTCGTGTTGATAAGTATGATTCGGTGCCTGGAAAGGGAGTCACTATTGAAGAATGTGCTCGGATTAGCCGAGAACTGGAGCCTTGGCTCGACTCTCACGAATCTCTTTCCGAGCGCTATGTGCTAGAAGTTTCATCTCCAGGAGTGGATAGGCCACTAACAAGGACTGGTGATTTCAACCGCTTCAGAGGTGAACAGATAGCACTTCACGGACACGAGATCCTAGCGGGAAGGGATAAGAGACTTCAGGGTGAATTGTTGGGCGTTGATGAGGGTGGCGTTGAGATGACAGCAGTTCGACTTCGGCTTCTGGATGGCAATGAAATAACGGTTCCGAAGTCAGAGATACGTAAGGCCCATCTCGTCTTTAAGTGGAAATGAGGGAATAAAGATGGCTAAAGCAGAGCAGATCGTGGCAGCGTTTCGGGATGTTGCCGCGACTAAGAACCTTTCGGATGAGGAGATGACTGACCTCATCAAGGAAGGGATCCTTGCAGGCTTGGCTCGTATTCACGGCACAACCGTCCAAGCTGAGATAGAAATAGACGATGTAACTGGGGAATTTGATATCGTAGTACTTCGCCGAGTTGTTTCCGAAGTGGAAGACTCAGCAAGTGAGATATTACTAGAGGAAGCTCGCTGGGACGACGAAACCTTTGAGGTTGGGGACGTGATGGAAGTTCCCGTGGATTTTGGAGATTTCGGTCGCAATGCGGTGATGGCAGTCAAACAGCGCATTGTGCAGCTAGTTCGAGATAATGAGCGTGACCGCATTCGGGATGAATTCTCAGATGAAGTGATGGAACTACTGTCAGGAGAAGTACAGCAGACCGAGAGAGGTAAGCTGGTAGTTATGCTTAACCGCTCGAGAGATGCAGATGCAATCATCCCATGGAAAGAGCAGAATCCACGTGAACGATTCCGTCAAGGCGATCCAATCCGGGCAGTGCTTAAAAAAGTGGAAGAGACCCCAAAGGGCCCACGCCTGATTCTGTCGAGGGCTGATGCCTTATTTGTGGCAGCACTCTTCAAACTTGAGGTGCCAGAAATTTTTCAGGGTATTGTCGAAATCCGTGAGATCTCACGGGAGGTTGGCGGACGTACGAAGATAGCTGTCTATAGTCGAGATGAGTCTATTGATCCTGTTGGTGCATGCGTTGGATTAAAGGGCTCAAGGGTCCAGGCAGTGGTTTCGGAATTGGGTGGTGAACGTATTGATATAGTTCCTTGGCACCCGGACACCGATGTTTTCGCTCGACGCGCACTCGCTCCGGCTAGAGTCTCTAAGGTCATCAGTGACATTGAAAGGCAGGTTATTACGGCCATTGTTGACGAAGACCAACTCTCTCTCGCGATTGGGCGAAATGGCCAAAACGTGCGACTTGCTTCACAGCTGATTGGTTGGCAGATCGATCTGTATGGCTCGCGTGAATGGGTCGAAAAAGGTGCAGATATGTCAGTTCTCAGTGCTAGCACTGAGGAACAATACGAGACTTCAGATTTCCCATTATCTGAGCTTGATCTGCAGCCATCTCCTCTGGGGGCTCTAGCAGCAGCGGGCTACGATACGTTTCTTCAAATAATTGACCTTGAGCGAAGAGATTTCTTGGGAATTGAAGGGCTGGGTGAGAAGGACACTGACCACATCTTAGAACTAATTGAAGCTCTGACTGTAGTTGAGGGCGATGCCGGTAATGGAGGTGAAGAGGGAACCCAGAGCGAGGATTCTGAAGAGGGAACCCAGAGCGAGGATTCTGAAGAGGGAACCCAGAGCGAGGATTCTGAAGAGGTTCAAGGGGATGCTAATGCTCTGATAGATGAAGTTGGAGAGCAAGTTCCAGATTCGGAAGAATCAGATGACTAAGGCCCTCCAAATTCTGGGTTTGGCGCGACGGGCTGGTGCAGTCGCCCCTGGAACTACCGCTACTCGTCGGTCGATAAGTCAAGGTAAGGCGTGTGTCATCTTGATGGCTGAAGATGCTTCGTCGGCTCAACTGGACAAGATTAGGCGAACTATGCGGAAACGGATAATCCCCCAGGTATTACTAGGGGATAGGGCAACCCTGGGAGCTGCGATTGGGAAGGCTCCAATAACAGCGGTTGCGGTGACAGATGCGTCCCTAGCGGGGCGACTTTTGGAAAGTATAGATGGTGAAATCATGGTGGATGAGGGGAGGGATTAGGTAAAGAATGCGTGTCCAGGAGCTTGCAAGAGACCTCGGAGTAGAAGCTGATACTCTTATAGCGCTGCTTCGGCAGATGGGGATCCCTGTTACCGGTGCACGTTCAGCTATTAACGACGCCCAGCAGGCTAAAATCCTCGCGAAGATTGAGCGTGAGCGAAGAGCCGGTCATTCTGATCCGGCTAGGGCGATTCAGGCAGTATTAGAAGAGGCGTCGCCCGCGCCCAGTCGCCGCCGCCGCCGTCGCCGGGCATCCGAAGTCCCGCCGCCGGAGCCTGAGGTTACAACGGAGTCTGATGTTGGGTTGGCGGAGGAAGGTGCCGAGGTGGAAGATATGCCTGGGCAAGTGGATACAACTGTTGCTGACCCATCAGCCCCAGAAACTAAGAAGGATGAAGAAGATTCTGAGTCAGAAGATTTGGATCTCGATATTCAGGCGAGCCCGGAAACTATAGAAGTTCTGGAGGATCTAGGTGAGCTGGAATCAGATGAAGAAAAACTGACGGAAACGGATAGTGCGCTTGATGAAAGTGAAGGCTCACAGATTTCCGAGGCAATTGAAGGAGAAATCGAAGTTCAAGATCGTTCGGCACCAGAGAAAGCGGAGCCCCTAGAGTCAGCGCGAGAGGGTGGTCCAGTCAGGAAAATTCGTCAACCAACTCCCTCTCCTGCTCCTGCTCCTGCCGCCAGTGCCGGACCAGGTGGTCAGGTTCGGATTCAGGCTGAAGGCTACACAGCTGATGGTCGACGGCAACGGAAGGAGAAAAAGAAGGGCAAGAAGCGACAGCGTGTAGACAAGGATGCTGTGCAGTCAAACATCCAGCGCGTCATGGCTGAGATCAAAGGAGGTTCTGGGAAAAAACGAAAGAAAAAGAAGGGACGCCAAACAGTTGAAGAGCAAGAAGCCCAGGTTGAGCAGGAGCGACAGGAGGAAGAAAGAGAGCGCACAACGGTTCGGGTAAATGAATTCCTTACAATTGCAGAGTTAGCTGACCTCATTGATGTATCTTCGACAGATATCATCGGGTCTGCGTTCAAAAATCTAGGTCTCCTAGTGACCATTAATCAGCGGCTTGATTTTGATCAAATCGAGATGCTACTGGAAGAGTTCAATTTTACTGCGGTTCGAGAGGAAGAGTACGTTGCAGAGCCGGAGTTCGAAGAGGTGCAAGATGCGCCTGAGGATCTGAAACCACGTTCTCCAGTTGTTACCGTCCTCGGGCATGTTGACCATGGAAAGACCCTCCTGTTGGATCGTATTAGGGACACAAATGTGGTTGCTGGTGAGGCAGGTGGGATCACCCAGCACATTGGAGCTTATCGGGTAGATCTTGAGGAAGATCGTAGCATCACCTTCCTGGATACTCCGGGCCATGCTGCTTTTACTGCAATGAGAGCGCGAGGTGCAGAGGTAACTGATGTTGTGATCCTAGTAGTTGCTGCAGACGACTCTGTCATGCCGCAAACCGT